>WGDQ01000277.1 GCA_015493185.1 Planctomycetaceae bacterium | reverse complement strand
GGGCGTCACGGCGGGTTACCCGGGTCGCGTTACAGGGACGATGTTACCCAGAACGTCACCCAAACCGAACGATCAGATCGATCTTATGAAAATGGCACGCTGGTCCCAGCTCGAAAAGCCGGCTTCGGCATACATTCGCTTGGCAGGATGGTTGTTCACGTCGACGGCCAGCACAAGCCGTTTGCGGCCAGCACAGAAGGCGAGCCACTGGGCGTAACGAACCATGTCGATGCCCCAGCCTCGGCCACGCGCTTCGGACCGCAGGCCCATGTAGACAAGCTCCCACTGGTCGTGGTCGGGATGATCGGCCAACAAAAGGCAGCCCACATCCTGGCCGGCATGTCGTACGATCAACCATTGCCGGCATCCGGACTGGCCAATTGCCCGGTAACCGTCTAAAACGTCGGCAATGTCGCGAAGGCCATTAAATTCGGGACAATCGAGCGTTTGTTCGTAAGTGGCCTCGACGATCTGGGCCATTCTGTACGCATGCCGCTGTTCGTTCCACGGTTCGAAGCACAGCGGTGTTGCTGGCTGCTCCGTGGGAAACCGATCGCGCCCGCTGACCAGATACAGCAGGTCGGTGATATAGCGGAAACCGGCTCGGCGAAGTCGCTGGGCCGGAAGGCCTTGGTCTGTCTCGAGCAACGCCTGCGCGAGACAGATATTCTGCGAGCGCAGGTAATCGAGGACGTGGGCACTGAGCCCGTCGGCGGTCGACTCGGGTTCGTCGGCTATTGTCGACGGTGGCCAAAAGACGGCACAGCGACCTGGCAACTCCTGTCCCCATGCCGTGCCAACAACTTTGTTTCCACGCCGCGCAACAAATAGCCCCCCATTCGGCAGATGTGCGTCGGCGAAACGCTTTTCCAGTTCGTTGCGGTGTGCCTGACGTTCGTATTCGGGGCGCTGGCTGACGAGCAGGTCGATAACCAGCGATCTCTCTTCCCGGCGAGGCGGTTCGATCGTGAAGGGCTCTGACGGTGCGTTCATCGGGCGACCTTCATTTTTTATTGCGGCGGGCGGCCAACATTCGGCGGAGAAGCAGACACGCAGCGCGACCTGTTATACTGAAATAAGGGCCGTGCGAAACCCGCAGAGACGAAGGGGACGTGGTTAGCAGCTTCGGATGTGAGTGGCCCCACGGCGCTTGAAAGAGCCGGCGGAGATGCGGCAACAAGTGCCAGACGCAGGTTTGCCCCCAGAGCTGAATGATGCAAAGCTTGCGGGTTCGTAGCCCGATGCCCCTGTGCCTCGCCGGCTTTGTGTTGGGGGCGCGTCATCATATTTCGTGGGTCTTTCGTTCGTCGGCCGGTTCCGCTGGCTAAGCGAGTTGGATTGTCGTCTCTGCGGCTGCAAGTCTTCCATATTTCCGATAGGCGTTTTTCTTGGGGGATCGACCGGCATGTTCAGATTGGGCCTGCTGTTTGGAATCACGACGTTGGGCCTGGGATGGTTGCCAGCAGTGTTTCACACCGAAGCCGTCGCGTGGGCGCAGGCGGTCGCCCCGGGCGAAAGGGCAGCGCCCAATCGCAGTGGTGACGAGCTTACTGAAGTGGTCATCCCACCGGGCGACGATCGCACAGGCTATTTGGGCATTGTTGCCGATGACCGAGCCGACCGGGGACGCGGCGTTCGTGTGTTGGAAGTGATCCGGGATGCGGCGGCAGAAAAGGGCGGTCTGAAAGCAGGCGATTTGATTGTTGAAGCGGACGGGCGTCCGATTCGCTCGATGGTCGACCTGGCAGCGGTGATGCAACCGACTCGGCCGGGAGAAACCAAGACGTTTGTTGTGGAGCGAGACGGGCAGAAAACGGAACTACGCGTTGTGCTGGGGCGACGCCCTCCGCCCTCGCAACGGCCTTTTCCGAGCTTTGGTCGTATTGAACAACCTCAGCCGGGCGGGGCGCCTTCGCCCGCGCAGGGCGGCGGGGCTGTGCCGCGCCGAGGTTTGCTGGGGGTTCGTGCGGCCCCGGTTTCGCCCGCGACCCAACGCCGCTTGCGGCTGCCGGTAACACAAGGAGCACTTGTGGCGGGCATTGTCACCGGTTCGCCAGCCGATGAGGCGGGCATACCGCTCGATGCGGTAATTGTTGGCATCAACGGTCAGGCAGTAGGGGGCCCCGACGATTTGGCCCGGCTGGTCAATCAGGCAGGACCGGGCGCTGAAATCGAGTTGCAATATTTTGACCGCGGCCGGTTAATGCGCCGCCGCGTGCGGTTGCGATCGCCCGATGCTTCGGCGACCGCGAGGCCGGGCGAAAATCCCACGCGCGGCAGCACCGTGGAAGAAATTGGCGAGCCACGCGACGCGCATCGTTTGCCGCCGCCGGCAGGTGAACCGTTTTCGCGACAGCCGACACAGCCCGGTGCCCCAAACGCGTTTTCGCAGCAGCTCGATCAACGGCTGCAACACGTTGAGCAGCGGCTGGAACGACTCGAGGCGCTGCTCGAGCGGCTTCTGCAACAGCGCGAAGACGACGCCCGATCGCCGCGTGAAGGTGGTTCCAATGCGGCCGATGCGAGCAAGCCGCCGACAAAGTAGCGAAGAACAAATGCCCAGCACGAGGACATGCTCCTTCGATCTTGCCTTCCAAGATGAGCATGCCCGCAAGGAAGTGTGCTTGTTCGACCGCAGCCAAGGGGTTAACGGCAGGACGAGCGTTGTTTGTCCGGCTCGGCTTTGCGAGCGACCGCGCGAAAGGATGCTCCCAGGCTCTTATGACTGGGCGGCCACTTCTTCAATCAATTTGCGAGGGGCGCCGATGTCGAGCACGTGTACCGTGCCGGTGTAGCAGCTTGCGTCTTGCGACGAGAATGCGGGCTTCCGTGCCAGAAACGTGGCTGTGTGTGTCGCACGAATTGTGTGCTGCGCTGCCGTTCCGGTGTCGCAGTCGAGCCCGCTGGGCACATCCAAGGCCAGGATATTGGTCTGCGCGGCGTTGATGGCATCGATGGCGGCGTCGAGCGGCGGTCGTGGTTCGCCCGTGGCTCCGGTTCCCAGCAGGCCGTCTACAATCCAAGCCGCGGCTTCAAGATGCTGTTTCCAAGCGTTCGATGCGTCGTGCAGCACAACGTCGATGGGAACGCCGCTCTTTTCGAGCACCAGATAGTTCGTGGCCGCGTCGCCGTGCAGCGAATCGGGATCGGCCCACAGCAGAACGCGAGTCGGCACCTGATGCAGGTCGAGGTGCCGTGCAACGACCAGACCATCGCCGCCGTTGTTGCCCTTGCCGCAGCAAATAACCACGTGCCCATCGATACCGAGTGATCGCAGCAGGTCGGCCGCTCCACGGCCGGCGTTTTCCATGAGGGCGATACTGGGCAAGCCGTATTCTTCAACGCAACGGCGGTCGACCTCCCGGCTTTGTTGGCGGTTCAGTATCCACGGCATGGCGAGCTCGGTTCTTCTGGTTCTTCCAGGTTCGTGCCCACGGCGAAAAACAATAACGGCATCGACCGCAAACGGCGGTAAATGCTGAGAAGAGAGCGAGCGGTAAAACGTCGCTGCGCTGAGACGGCTGCACCGTGGGCCGGCTATTGGTTCAGGGGGCCGGAGTGGGTGGCGTGTGATTGCTCCATGGGGCCACGACACGTTCCAGCGGCAGATGCGCGACCAGCCATCGGGCTTCTTCGCTGGCCGGAACTTGCACGTGCCGGTGTGGCACCAGCGTTCGGATCAGCGCCGCAACGGGCTGTCGCTGACGGGGCTGCGCCAAGAGAACCCGCTGGCGGTCAACAATTACCGCGCTGGCAGCCCCCGGACAAGCCCCCTGGATCGACAGCCCACTGGAATCGAGCGCGAAGATGATAGCCAATCTCGTATAGGGCAATACGCCCTCCACGCCGTCGGGCACACCCCAACCAAGCCGGAGCGACTGCGAAGCAGATTCCAACAGAGAGCGGCTAATCAATCCGCCCTCAGATTCGAACGACCCGGCGGCCTCGATCAAGCGGCTCGAGTGGATCCGTGCCCGTTCGATCCGCAGTGTGGCCTGGCCTGTGAGCTTGTGGGGAAAGTGGTGTGTTACGAGGCTCTGCAAATCGAGCTGACGGACGACACCGGCCAGCTCGGCACTCCAGCCTGCTGCCGAGTCGCTGGCCCAGATATAACCCTGGTATCGTGCTGCGCGGCCGAGCCAATCTTGCGTAGCCAGGTGAGGCGCCAGCAGCGCACAGGGCACTCCGGCAGTGCCACTTTGCCATTGGATGAAAGTTGTCGGGTCGGGCGATTCGCGGCTCCGGATGATGCGCAGCGTCGCCGGTTCTGAAGAAAGGGCTTGTTGGTTCGCTGTGGGTTTGTTGGGCGATTCGTCCAGCGTGAAGCGAACGTATACCTGAGAAGCCGTGTCTGTGAAGGTGGTCGCCCCGCGAACGTCGCGCAGCTCATAGCCATCGTGGTGGTCGTCGCCTTTCAGCACAACACGTCCGATGAGCCAGCGCAGCGGTGTCGGTGCGGCGGTCGGACGTTTGAGCTTTTGCTGCGACCATTGCCAGGCGACCGGCAGCGCCCTCTCGAAAAGTTCTGCCTGCTCAGCCTTTAAGAACAACAGACCTTGTTTCGAACGGGCTTCTATTTGACCGATGTGGGCCAGAGGGCGCTGTGTTTCGGTATCGCGCAGCGTGACATTCTCCAGCACCATCGTACCGGGGCGAGGGTGTTCGATGTGCCCGATGCGGGCATCGACGGAAAGCTCTCGCGAGAGCGCACGCTGCAAGTAGGCGACCTCGAGTGGAAGCTGCCGAGCAATGCTGCCCACCGCAACGGCCGCGGTTGGCACCAAGCAAAGCACAACGAACGCGTTGCGACATATCATACGTCGTGTGCGTTCGTGCAGCGGCAAGATGCGGGCGAACATGGCAACGCTTCCCTTCGTTCCAAGTGCCGATTGGTAAACCGATAGATTGGCTTGCCAAGGCGTTTTTCAGCGTTGGCGGGCCATTTCCAAGAATTGCGCGTAGCGCGCCTCCATTTCCGCGACGCTGTCGCCGCCGAATTTCTCGATCATTGCGGCCGTTACCTCGAATGCGACGACGTTTTCCACAATCACACTGGCCGCGGGCACAGCACAAACATCGCTTCGCTCGTAGCTGGCCTCTTCAGGTTGCTTGGTTTTCAGATTGATCGAGGCCAAAGGTTTGCGCAGTGTGCTGATCGGTTTTTTCGCGGCCCGAAGCACAATCGGTTGGCCGTTGCTCATGCCCGCTTCGATCCCGCCGGCGTTGTTCGTAGGACGCCGAAAACCGAGTGCCGCCGTGTCGCGGGTCGTCGGGTCGTATTCGATCGGATCGTGGACCTCGGACCCTAAGCGGCGTGCTGCTTCGAATCCAAGGCCGATTTCCACGCCTTTGATCGCCTGAATCGACATGACGGCTTGAGCCAAACGGGCGTCGAGCTTGCGGTCCCATTGGGCATGCGAGCCAAGGCCAAAAGGCACCCCTTCAACACGAACCTCAATAATGCCGCCGAGCGTGTCGCCCTGCTTGCCGGTGCGATCGATCAGCTCTTTGATCACCGTCTCTTTATCAGGATCAAGAATGTACAGTTCGCTCGCATCGCGCCGGGCTTGCTGCTCTTCAAGGGTGCCGGGTTGCGGTTCGGCTCGAATTCCGCCCAGCTCAACCACATACGCGAAGACCGAGATGCCGAATTGATCGAGCAACTGACGAGCCAACGCCCCGGCCGCAACACGAACGGCTGTTTCGCGAGCGCTGGCCCGCTCGAGCACAGCCCGTATCGAACCCAAGTACTTCACCGCGCCGGTCAGGTCGCCATGACCGGGCCGTGGGCGCTCCAGATCCTCCAAACGCTCCAACTTGTAGTCTTTGTTGACAACCTGAATGGCGATGGGGTTGCCGAGCGTGCGGTTTTGCCATGTGCCGGCCAAGATTTCGACGCGGTCGGTTTCAATCCGCTGGCGCCCACCACGGCCGTAGCCGCCCTGCCGGCGGTGCAACTCGCGATCAATGGCATCGAGGTCGATTTCCAACCCTGCCGGAAAACCATCGATGATGGCCACGAGCGTCTTCCCGTGAGATTCGCCTGCGGAGAGATATCGGAGCATTGCTGCGTCAGCCGCGGCAATGCCGCTGGCTGCCTGGGTTTATAGGGGCTAGTTGAATCGGAGAATCCATTTGTGCGCTGCATGTGAGCCGCACGCGTCGCAGGTATGGCCGCGCGCTGCCTGCGGCCCGGGGCACTGCGTCGAGCACCGTCCCCCGGTTTGCACAAACGCAGGGGAGTGGAGTGCGATGCCGTGCCGGTCGGTTCCTCAATACTGAGGCCGTCGCCGACGCACCAAACCCCATGCTGTGCAACTCATTTGCGCATTAGGCCTTGCGCGCCGTGAACGTCGAGCCGCTGACAGACACATGGGACGGCCTTTGAGATCAATGCCGCCGGCAACAGCATCGGCCGAAGTCGGCGATGCGCGAAACAGCCCATACCGGACGACCTGAAGCAATTTTAGTCGGCCTCCGTGCCTGCCGATAGGCAGATTCATCAGCGGGGCTGCAAACGAGCAGAGATACGTAGGTTTCCCTGCTTGCCCATTAACGCGTCGGCTCGGCCCACGACACGCAAACCGATTGCCGAAGAGGTTGGCCAAACGGAGGATTGGCGCATGCGCATTGGTTGGCGTGCTGATCAGCCCTGGGATGGCCTGATCGGCCGGACCGTTTATTAGCCGCTGCTGGATCGCTCGCCATTGGACGAGACAAACCTGTTCGGCCATACCGGTGAACGCCGGGGCCAACCGAACGCGAGGCTCAACCAAATCGCGGCCTCTCGGAGGCAGCTTCCCGGCGCATTAAGCAGGCGCTGCTCGGGAGGCGCGAACAACACCTGTCCCTATGGCCACGCACGGCAACCGGGGCGGCTCATCGCCAAGGAAATGGCTTTTCGGTGAGCCGTTCGTAAGCCTCGATGTATTTTTCCCGCGTACGCTCGACGATCTCGTCGGGCAGTTCGGGCGGTGGGCTGTTTTTATCCCAGTCGGTTGTTTCGAGCCAATCGCGAACGAATTGTTTGTCGAACGATACGGGCGACTTTCCGGGCTCGTACTGATCGGCAGGCCAAAAACGAGAGCTGTCGGGAGTAAACACCTCGTCGATCAAGATGATCTGATCGCCGAGTCTGCCCCACTCGAACTTCGTATCGGCCAGAATGATGCCGCGATCTCGGGCGTGCTCAGCCGCCTGGCGGTACAGATCGAGCGAACGTTGCCGCAAGGTTTCCGCGGTCTCTTGACCGACGCGGTCGACCATTTCTTCGAACGAAATGTTAATATCATGGGCACCACCTTCTTCTTTGGTGGCGGGGGTGAAAATCGGCTCGGGCAGCTCCGAGGCCTCTACCAACCCGCTTGGCAGCGGCACCGCGCACACGGTTCCGTGTTGCTGGTATTCTTTCCAACCCGATCCGGCCAAATAGCCGCGCACAACACACTCGATCGGCACGACCTCGGTCTTTTTCACCAGCATGGCGCGGCCCTGGAGATCGTCTCGTGCAACCTCCGGCGGCAGGTCCATCTGGTCGATGTCCGTGGTGATCATGTGATGGGGCACGCCGAGGCGCTCGAACCAGAAAGCGCTGATCTGCGTGAGAACACGTCCCTTGTCGGGAATGCCGGTTGGCAGCACCCAGTCGAAGGCGCTGATTCGATCGGTGCTCACAATCAGCAGTCGATCGCCTAAATCGTAGATGTCGCGCACTTTTCCCCGGCGAAGCGGCCAATTGGACAGTGAAGTTTCTAGTACGGCAGAGGCGGTCATCGGAACAGCTATCCTTTCCCTCTGTAGTGCCACGGACCCGGTGTTTCGAACAATGGCAGAGATCGCAAAACTGGCTCACCCTGCAAAATGGCCACTTGTGACCGCGGGAAGTATAGCAAGCCACGGCGGCGTTGCCAGTCGTCGAATGCGACAAACATGGCTTGTTTTTTCTGGGGCATCGGCACGTGGATTGACCCGTGCGAACAACTGAACGCAAGCCCATTGGCTATGAGGTTTTGACACGATCCTACGAAGGACGATGTCAGAAGAACATGACCACGACGCGACCACCGCAGCACCCCACACAGCCAAAAGCGGTGATGAGAACCTCAGGGCTGCACGATCAGTAGCACCTGGAACGCAGCGGAAAAACGAGGCACCCGTTGCTTGAACCGTTCTCGGCAAGCGATTAGACTCGCGCGAGGGGGCTGGTCAGGAGCATTGTATGTTCTTATAGGGATTGGGCTTCGTTGCTCGCTCCGCCCGCACCGGGTCAGGCCGTTTTCCCGTTGTGGCGGCCAATCCTTTGCTTTCGATAGCGTTTGCTTCGGACGCCGGATACCGCGCGACCGCAGCAAAAAGCGACAGCCGTCGTCGAGGCTCGTCTTCAGACGCCCTTCGCGCGCCATGCGTTTTGTTTCCTATACGGTCGGATCTCGACGGACTGCCCTATTGTTCTTTTCCTTCCTGTGTCGAGCCGTGTTGACCCGCGGCCGGCTGAGCATTGAGGTGGAAGCGTTATGGGCCTGATCCGATTCCTGGTCCATCCACCCGGCTCAGTCGACAACCAGACCGCGCACCATGCGTATTTCGCTGGGCCAGACATGGTGCCCTGGCCAAGCCGTAACCGATTGACAGGCAACCTGTTGCTGGTCGAGCGCCCCGACAACGACTCCGGAGCGTTTTACATTCCTTGGGCGGTTTCTGGGCGTGGACGGCTCATGCTGGCCACCGGCACGCTCATGCAGCGAGATCGTCCGTATCTGCTACCGGTCGAGCTGGCACGCGGAACCGTGCATCGCGTGCGGCTCCAACTGGCCGATTGGGAAGCGGCCGGGCTGCAAGTGTCTGACGAACTGCGAATGCAACTTCGGCAGGCCACGGACCATTTGGCCCAGGCCGTGTGCCGCCAGCAGGCACCCGACGCGGCAAGCAAGTTTGCTGGTCAAGCGATTGAAGTCGTACTCGAGACAGCCGACCAACTGCTGCGAGCATATACACGGCAGGCGATCGCCGCGCAACGGCGAACGCACGGTCGCCTGACTGCAAGCTTGGGCGTGTGTCTTGATCGCCATGATGAAAATGTCGGCACGCTGCCCGGCGAGTTGGAAGCCGCCTTGGGCAGCGTGGTGGTCTCGCTCAACTGGCATGCGTGCGAAGCCGCCGAGGGAAACTACTGCTGGGAAACTTACGATCGGCAGATTGAATGGGCAGCGGCACAGGGAATCAACATTTTCGGAGGCCCTTTGTTGCTGCTGGCCCCCGACGGCTTTCCCGACTGGCTTTGTCTATGGGAAAACGATTTCGCCAACCTTCGATCGGTTGTGACCGATTACATTGAAACCGTGATCAACCGTTATAGCGGACGGATCCAACATTGGATTTGTTCTGCATGGTCCGGCCAGACTGAAGTCTTGGGCCTGTCCGAAGAAGAGCGATTGCATTTGGTGGTGCGAGCCATTGAAATCGCCGAACGGCTCGACCCCGACACACCGCGCATGCTCTGTCTGTATCAGCCGTGGGCCGAATCGCTCAAATTCCATCAAATCGAGTTTTCGCCGCTTCAAATTGCCGATGCGATCATCCGTTCGGGCCTGCGCGTTAGCAGCCTGGGGTTAAGGATCGACATGGGTTATGTACCAACGGGCAGTTGGCCGCGCCACGCGTTGGAGCTAAGCCGACTTGTGGATCTTTGGAGCTGTTTTGGACTGCCGCTGTACCTGATCGTGAGTTGTCCGAGCCGTCCGGCAGTCGACTCGGAGACGGCTTCCTCTGGTGAATTGAAGATCGAGGGGTCTTGGTCGCCCCAAGAGCAAGCTCGCTGGGCCCGCCGGGTGATGTCGATGCTGCTGGCCAAACCTCTGGTGCACGGAGTTCTCTGGGGACAACTGCGAGACACCGCCGCGCTGTTTCCGTATGCTGGTCTCCTCGACGAACAGGGCAACGCGAAGCCGACCGTTGAGGCGATTGCCAGGCTTCATCGGAAATATCTTGGCTGACGCGGCTTATGGGCGTAGACGTTGCCTTGTTTTGTGGACCAATAAAAATGCCGTTGCCGCGGCGCCGTTGACAACCACCCTGCGGCGCAACCGAAGCGGCACATAGCACAGGTGACCCGATAGCCTGTGTGTGGAGGCAACCGCCGAAAACGCGGCAAAAAGAACCGAAAATTGGCAGAATCGAGGAAGAATCTTTCGACCTTGACGGTGATCGGAACGCTTCCTACGCTTAAGAAAGATTAAGAAAGAACTGTGTTCCTGGCCGGAAAGACAAACGACAGCGAGTCGCAAGATTGTGTGCTAGTGGTTGCGAGGTGCGTTGAGTAGTCCTTTCGGAGCATCCGCCGCGATCGGAGGCACTAGCACGACGACAAAGGCGTGGTTCTTTTCCGCGTGGTTCAACAACTTCGAGCGGCCGGCGCAGACGGACAGCTCTCTCGTGGCCTTGTAGTGTGCCGCTCTGCTTGGTTCGTCCAACGCAACGACCCAATATTTACTGCCTGGTAGTGTAACGGTAGCACGACTGACTCTGGATCAGTTAGTCTAGGTTCGAATCCTAGCCGGGCAGCTTGGTGCCGGTGGCACACAACAGCACAAAACTCCCACATACCCCCGGAAACCCCGGGGGTTTTTCATGCGCGGTGCGTTTTGCTTATGGCCCGCGGGAGCCACGGGAACGTGAAGTGATGCGCCACGACGGATAGCTTATTGCTCGGGTGGGAGCGGGGTGGCTTGGCTGAGCGACTCGCCTAGGGTGAGCAACCACTGTTGATCGTCGGTAGCCAATACGACATCGGGCGAGTCGATCGATACGATTCGACCGCGGATTCGGCCAATGTTGATCGGATCACCTGCCCGGAGCTTGAGAACCTCGCCCGTAGTGCGCAGCGTTAACCAAGCCTCGTCCTGGCCATCGACGTCGAGGATCGCGGTCAGGTAGGTGTAGTCGGCCGGTGCCAGATGGCCGGTGCCCCAGCGGGCGAACAGATCGCGCTGGACGATGATGTCGTAAGCCGCGCGCTCGGTATAGGCCAGACGGTCGGAGATTCGATCAGACAGTGCGTCGGAATGCGTTGCGCCGGGAAGCACAAGGGCCTCGATCGCGATGCTCACATCAAGCTGGCCCTGGCCGACCGGCGTGAGATTCAAACGTTGGATTTGATGAAGCTGCCCCGAGCGATAGAAGGCGAATAGGAAGTCGACGACATTCTCGAGCGGCGCCTGGCCGCGCACGGTGAACGGCAACTTCTGGTAGATGCCTCGCTTGTTGACGACTTCGCCGGAGTCGACATTGGGCTTTTGAAAGCCGTAACGGCCGATCAAGTCGACCAGCCACCCTTGGTAAAGCGTGCGCGCAACGGGCACGCGCGACGGGAGCGACTGCTCGCGCCAGGCGGCCAGTTGTTTGCCCGCCTTGCGGGCACGGGCCAATTGGAGCTGCTTCTTCTGGATGTCGTCTTTCAGGCGCGCGATCAAGTTGCGTCGTTGCTCGAGCGGCGCGCTGAGCGCGTTTTGAAACAGCCAGTTGCCACCGTAGGCCAGGGCCATGGCGGCCACCAACGCGGCAAGTAATTTTTCTCGCGGCTGCATCGTTTCAGATTCCTCAGAAGGGCTTTTCGCACCTGACAAGCAAAAGCGATGGATGGAGAAAACTCGGATGTTTACCGTGTGCGCGACCGCCGCCCGCCACGCGTGGTTTTTGGGGCTTTTGACGATTCGGCGTTTGCCGATGGTCGAATCACAACGGCGCTATCGAATTTCCACGAGTAAAGTTCGTCTCCGGCTACTTGTTGGCCACGCTTGCTGCGCACCTCGTGCCGGGCGTCGCGCAGGGCGTTTTCCATTTTTTCCACCAGTGAAGGCTCACGAACCAATCCCTGCATATCGATGCCGGCGGCCCCGGTTGACGAGCGGGCCATCGACAACCGCAGCAACACGGCATCGCGTGCTTCCGGGAAATGAACCGACAGATACCGCAGTTCGTCGAGCCACACGACGTCGCTCTCGACCCATTGCGC
>WGDQ01000276.1 GCA_015493185.1 Planctomycetaceae bacterium | reverse complement strand
CCGTACGACAGCCCGTAAAACGCAATCCGCTCGGCATCGACGATGGGCAGCGACGCGAGCCAGTCGGTGATTTGTTCATGTTGGGGCACGATGATCGAGAACAAGGTCTTTTTCAGCGGATTGGCCTTGCGCTGTAGCGTGCGGAAGCGGTCGCCGAAGATGTAGGGGTTTTGCGGCGCGAATGTGATGAAGCCCTCTTCCGCCAGCCGACAAGCAAACTGCCCATAGGCGGGGTGGTTCACGTTTGGATGGGCCACGTGTTGCGGGCGGCTTTCCAAGCCGTGTTGGCACACCACAACCGGGCGACGCTCACCGGGGGCGATGTCTTTGGGCACCAATAGAATGCCGTAGGCAAATACGTCGGGAAACACATCGAGCACGACCTCGAACCCTTCGTATTTCGGCTGATCGAAAACCTTGCGCGATCGGGCGTGAAAGGGCAGCCGTTCGAGGGCGAAACGACCGACGACCTCGTTGGCGAAATAGTCGCGGTACCACTCGATCGTTTCGCCAAAGCGTTCGAGCGAGCTGGTGTCGAGCCGGTTGAAAAATGCCTTGCGGACGTAGGGGCCTTCGCGCAACAGGTTCTGTGTGAACCGGTCGAACTGCTCGATCAGCCGTTGCTGGCGGCGCCGGGAATCGGCCAGCGGCCCGGTGGCAGTGGGTGGCTCGCCCGGCGGGGGAATCTCGACGTCGACACCGCAGCCTTTGAGCAACGCCCCGAGCGTGTCGCGGCGGCCGTAGGGCCCCTGCCCTTGCGGACCGCTGACGATCAGGTGGAAGTTGCGGGTGAAGTCCGCGTTGCCAACCAGCTCGATGGCCCGCTGAAACGTGCGGCGAACGTCTTCGAGTTGAGGTGTTTCGATCGCGCCGGGCGCGCCGCCCTGGCCGGGTGCGATGACCACTTGCGGTGCGCGTGCAGCTTCGACGACCAGACAGCGCGGCGCGATCATCGCGGCCAACTCCGCGTCGCCGAATTGTTCGAGCAGGCCGAATACATTGCGGTCGACCGGCTCGCGCCACACGTTGGTGCGATCGTTGAAATAGCCGCTCACGCCGACGGCATCGAAGCGGCTATCGAGGGCGCCGGCGTATAGGGCCAACAGGCCACCTTCGCCCCAACCAAAGATCGCCTTCGGATGCTCTGGCGCGTCTTGAACCAACCAATCGAGCGCTGCCAGCGCTGTTTGTACTTCGTAGCCGATAATGTGTCGGCCCAGCTCGAAGGCCGGACGATAAACGAACTCGCGATTGGTGAGCGTTGCGTGTCGGCGCTTGTTGAGCGTGCGGCTCACGAGCGCGGGCACGATGACACGGCAACCGCTTTCGGCCAATCGGCGAGCGTATTGCAACTCGGGCGGCAGGCCATCGGCAAGGCCGGCGATTTGTTCAGGAGTCTGGTCGGCATCTGGCAGCACAACCACGTCGATGCCGAGGGCCGTTTTCTCATCGGGCCGAAGCAGCAGCCCTTCGCCGCGAATCGTGCCCATCACCGGCCAGCGTATGGCCAATGCGGTGTAGTTCGGGCCGTGGGCTAGCAACGAAGAATGTTTAGTGGTGGACAGCAATTCGGGAGCCTCGTACGGCGTGCGATCGTCGACCGCGCCGATGATGCGGGCCAATCGTTGTCGGTTGGGCTCGAGCGACTTGCGGTAGCGTTCGGCCGACGTTCGATCGCGTGCCCAGTGAGATTCTCGGCCGGCTTCGCTCTGCTTCAGGCGCTCGAGCAGGAAGCGGTCGATTCCTGCAACCATGCGCGATGCGATGTCGCCTTCCCACGTGAGCGGCTTGGTGCCCGGGCACGGCTGCCCCATTTCGACAGCAACCGCAGTAGTGCAAAACAAAAGCCAGGTCGCGATGCCAAAAGTGGCAGCCGCAGAAAGGTACAGGTGAGCAGCCGGGGCAGAGACACGCCGATGAATCATGCAGCACCTCGCTCTCGAAAAAACCGCGTGGAATGCCGGTGCGCGTTGCAACAATCCTGAACAGCATGGCAGAGCGGACGCCGACGTTCAAATTTTTTTTCGATCCTATCTTTCGTTGGTATTCGACACGACGGATTCTTGCCCGAGCGCGTGTTGGTCCCCTCGCTTTTCGGGATTGTGCAGTAGCGGCCGTGCGGTGTACGAACGTGGCGCGGTGCCCCGCGCTTGCAGCGATGATTTGCTCGGACGGTCGACGGGTTTATTCCGCTCGATTGTTTGCGGTCGCTGTTCGTCTTTCTTGGCTTGCCGCCTCGTGGCGTCGCCGATTTTTTCAAAGTAAGAGCAACCTGCTGGCGCTGAGTGAAGTGGCTGCGAGCAAGTTCCTGAAAAGATGCATCGTTCATGCGTCTTTCGAAAGCTTTGGCGCAATGGTCATGCGAATCGTCCGCGATTCACGGTAAGAAAGCTTTCCATGCGTCGCACTTTTTTGCAGAAGTTTGCTCTTCGACCGAAAAGAAACTTGCATTCGCCGTTTTTTCGGTACAAGATCATGGCCCGGGCAGGTATGCGATTCGCGCTGGGCGCGAATCGCTCGAGGGCGGTGACGGACTCTGGACGAGGCCGGCTTTATGAAGTTGACGCGATCGGTGAGTTATGCTGTCGGAATCTTGCTGAAGATTCAGGCGAACAAAACGAAAAAGCCGATGACGGCTGCCAAGATCGCGAAGGGTGCAAAGTTTCCGCCTCGTTTTCTCTACCGTGTTTTGCGTCGCCTTGTGGATGCCGGCTTGCTCGAAGGCGTCGCCGGTCCGGGTGGCGGCTACACGCTGGCTCGATCGCCCCGCGAAATCACTTTGCTGGAGATCATCGAAGCGGTCGAGGGTTTTCAAAGCGCTGAGAAGCTCACGCCTGCCGCACCGCGCCAGAGCAAAGCGATCAAGCACATCAACGAGATTGTCAATCGCAACTGCGATCGTTTGGCTCGCGATCTGGATCGCGTGACGTTGGCCCGCCTTTCGCGGCTATGAAACGTCGACCACCGCTTTTTGCGCGACGACTGTATGCGGTTGGGGTGAAGCCCGCGCGGTTACGTTCTGGGCGAATCGTGTCGTGTTGATGGTCTGCGCGTTGTATTGCGCTGAGGAGGCTGGAAAACTTTTCCGGGCCGCGCACACATGTGGTTTGCCTGTGCGTTGGTGCGTGATTCGTGCTGGGGTGTGCCGGTCGATCGATCAGCCCGACCGTGGCCGAGCGGGTGGCAAGATGAGCGCGGCGCATGCGAAAAGCCGGTCGCCTCACGACGATACCGCAACGCGAATCGGCAGAACCGATATCGACGGCGCGTCGCAAGGCGGACCGGCTTTTGAAAAAGGCGTAAGCGCTTGCTTCGGCAGGGAAGTCAGGCTTGGTTCGGCGCCTACGCCATATCTTTCAAATTCTTGAGCGGTCGGACCTTGATCTTGTTATAAGCCGGTCGCGCGGCAACGTCCATCAATTCGCCGGGCTTGAAGGGGTTCGGAACGCCCTTGCGGGCCGGCCGCGCGGGAACACGCTGCTTGGTGATCTTCAGCAAACCGGGAATCGTGAACACGCCGGGGCCGCGGCTGCTGAGGTTCTTTTTGATTTCGTTTTGCAGCGCGTCGAACACGGCTGCCACATCCTTTTTGCTCAGGCCGGTGGCGTCAGCAATGTTGTTCAAGATTTCGGTTTTCGTGGGCGCCTTTTTGGCTTTTGCTGCGGCTTTCGCCATTTTTTCGATGCCCTCCTTGCATGAACGTAGGGACCAGTACGGATTCGAAAACTTCCCAACGAGCAACATGGCCGTCCGTTGGTACAACGGCGATGATTAGAAACAACCATCGGAAAAAAACAAGCCGAAAACGCGTCAAAACCCGGGAAAAACGACGATTTTGAGCAATTCGTGTGCGTCGCCCGCCTCGCGGTGGGGCACTTCGCGCCCCGGGCAAGCGGTCTACAGCGGCGGCGTCGATACGGGGCTGAGGTGGTGGGGGCGGCCGCGTGGGCGACGCAAAGGGAGGCTCAGGGGTGCAGAGCACGCGTTGCCGCAGTGGGAATGGTGAGATGGCCAACCACCGTGAGGTTCACACGATGCACCACGAGAAGAGAAATAGTTGCCAGTTGTGGCGCTATTTCGTAAGGTAAGAATTAATAGAGAGTTAGGGTAATCCTTCTCGCTCGGCTGCGAAGTGCTCGAAACGGCCCTCTTGCCGGCGGCGACGCCCAACAAACGGCGGCACAGATCGCGCGGCGGTGGAGCCACCGGAGTTCGTGAACCGCACGGATGGGTGGAGAAGCTTAGACGCATCGTAACGCCGAACAGGCCGGACGGCGGACCTGTGGTGCCACGGCAACCGAACGGGCGGCGGCAACCCGGTAGAAT
>WGDQ01000275.1 GCA_015493185.1 Planctomycetaceae bacterium | reverse complement strand
TTTCCATACTCATCAACCGGCGATCCTCCCGGCCCGATCCGGTGTATCTTCACGGCATCCTTTCCGCTGCCGCCCGACCCCACGTTGTCGCGTCCGGCGAACAAGGTTCCGTCCGCCGCAAAACTGATTCGCAGCGGATCGGGCACCACCGCATACTCTTCAACCACAAAGCCCGGCACCACGGGCACGGCCAGCGCTGGGCTCACCAGCAACGTGACACCGCCGAAAAGAACCGCCCACCGCCAGTCCATGCCCCGCAGAAAAGCGACTTGCGATTCAAAACAACGCGGAAATTTCGAGAAGTTCATCATTGGCGATGTCGTTGCAATGCGGGAAGCGTCAATACGGCAAGCGCGCTATCGTCGAGTCCCCGTAGCGCCATGCTGTGGGGTGCCGGTGCTCACCAGAGTGGGCGTCGGCCACATAACCACGAAACGAGCACTCTGTCGTAACGGATGGCGCCGACTGTGCCGCGCCAACGATCGCAATTTCGCATGCCCCCGTGGCGTGGCAAATTCCGGCCCGTTCGGCTGCTGACGACTATCGTGTGCCGACGCGTGCCGGTCAAGCAAATTCTCAGATCACATCCTGATCAAAAACTTATCGCCCAAGCGTTTCCTAAAAAGAGCTGTAGAAAACGGGGCGTCGTCCGCAACCAGCAAGGCAAAAACGGCTCAGCTTAAGCGGCCAATCGTAGGCATGCCCGAAGCGTTTGCTGAATTTTGGGCAGCGCGGAGCCGAACCGTTTTTTTTGCCGCTCGCAGCCGGAATGGGCTTTCAACCGGCTACGATGCCACCCGCACCGCAGCCGCGGTAGAAACATCGCGTGTGTCACGCACGGCACAGGCCCCTTGTCGTGGCATGTGAATTGCTCACAATGTGACCACCGCACGGCATGTGTCGCGGGGCGGAAGTTGCCGCGGCGCTGGCCACACGGTGCGGCCGGACATAGCGCGCACCGCGAAAAGGTGTCGATCGTGCAGAGCGGCAGCAGCACGGGCGGGCAGTTCGCCCCCAACTCGTCGCCGTTGCGACCGGTCACGACATGGCCCCACGCCTCACATGCCCCCACGCGGTCGTTGGCGGTCGTCGCGACGTGCTGAGCCTCGGTGTTAAAGCCCGCTGAGCCTCAGTGCTGAAACTCGTTGCCCTGGCGTGATCGCTGTGCGGGTTGGCCACACAACTATTTTCCCCGACACATTTGCCGGACCCGGCCAAGGCGGGCATTCCTGCTTTCGGATCTGGTTTTCGATTTCTTCGCGTGCGTTCGTTTTCCACTTCGCGACAAAACGAAAGGCAGTTTGATGAGCGGCCCTTCGACAACAACAGCATTCGATCGAGATTCTTTGATGGCACGCGTTCGCGAGGCGGTCGATGCGGGGCATCTCACGCCCGACGCCGCCCGCAACATCGAAGTTTGGCTCACCGAGCCGCAATATGCCGAATATGCCCCCGAGGTGGCTCGCCACATCGAACAGGGAATGTGGCGCGAACTAGACGATGTGTTCTGGACCGTCATTCCCTTCGGCACCGGCGGCCGCCGCGGCAAGATGTATCCCATCGGCACCAACGCCATCAACGACCGCACTATGGGCGAAAGCGCCCAGGGGCTGGCCAACTATGTGAAACGGCAACACCAGGGCCCCGAGCGGCCGGGCTGCGCCATCGCTTACGATACCCGCCATGGCTCGCGGCACTTCGCCGAACTATGCGCCGAGATCATGGCCGCCGAAGGCTTTCAGGTCTTTTTTCTCGACGGCTTCCGCAGCACGCCCGAGCTGTCGGTCGCGACGCGGCACTTTCGCTGCGCGTGCGGCATCATGATCACCGCCAGTCACAATCCACCCAGCGACAACGCGATCAAGGCCTACTGGTCGACGGGTGGCCAACTGTTGCCGCCGCACGATCGGGGCGTGATCGACTGCGTGATGAACGTTCAAACGATCCAGCGCGTAGCTTTCGCCGACGCCTTGGCCGACGGCCGCATTCGCTTCGTCCAGGACGAGGCCGACCGGGCCTATCACCAAGGCGTGCTCGCGCAGAACATCGAGGGGCCCAGAGACCTCAAAATTCTCTACTCGCCTATGCACGGCGTCGGAAGCACCTCGGTGGTGCCCGTGCTGCAAAAGGCCGGCTTCACCGATATCGAAATCTTCGGGCCGCACGCCACACCCGACGGCGACTTTCCCAACGTGCCCAATCACGTGGCCAATCCGGAAAACCCGCGCACGTTCGACGCGCTCATCGAACGGGCCCAACAGATTGGTGCTGACATTGTGCTATCGACCGATCCCGATGCCGATCGGCTCGGCTGCGCTGCCCCTAAAACCAGCAACGGCCCGTGGACCACGTTCACCGGCAACCAAATCGGCGCGTTGCTCACTGATTTCGTCTGCGCCCACCGGCAAGCCGCGGGCACACTTTCGTCCAACCATTTTCTGGCCAAAACGTTGGTCACTACCGAAATGATCCGCCGCATCGGCGACCACTATGGCGTGCGAACCGAGGGCGATCTGTTGGTGGGCTTCAAGTGGATCGGCGGCTTGATCGACGATTTGGGCCCTGAGCATTTCGTGCTCGGCATCGAAGAGTCGCACGGCTACCTGGCAGGCACGTATGCCCGCGACAAAGATGCCGCCGTCGCCGCGTTGCTGCTGGCGTCGCTG
>WGDQ01000274.1 GCA_015493185.1 Planctomycetaceae bacterium | reverse complement strand
CCATATCGCGGGCAGCAAGAGCACGAGTGTCAAACGAGCAGAGAGCCAGCCGACGCCGTCCGTGCCGTTCCAGAGCACTGCCACGTAGTACGACACGCTTCGGTTCAGAGACGATAGCAGGTAGGCCGGTTCAAGCAGCGGCACGCGGTTGCTGGAAGCAAACGTGACGGGCATGAGACCGAATTCGGCGATCGTTTCGCGCGCTGGCCAAAAATTGATCGCTGCATAGAGCAACGAAGATACAACGCCGGAAGCCAGATATGCGCCCCAATTGGCGGGACGTCGAAACGAACGATCACTTGCAGCCAGTGCAACCAGCATCAGCGGAAAGATGACGATTCCGTTGTAGTGAATCCATAGCGAAGCAGCGGCCAGCAATCCCACGACGAAGCAGGTTTTCGGCGCCAAAGGGGTATCGCGTCGTACGACGAACCAGATAACCCCTGTCAACCACATCGCCATCATGCCTTCGGGGCGTACCATGTGCGTGTGCAATACGAACATGGGGGAGAGCGACATGGCGATCACCGCGGCTAACGCGATCGCCGGGGGCACCAGTCGCCTGGCCAAGCCATACACCAGAGCGAGCATCACGAGCCCGTAGCAGAAAACAATCCAGCGAGCTCCAACGTAGGTGAACCCCACAAGCTGGAACAACACACTGAATGGCGCAAGAAAAAGTCGAAAGTTATAGGGGTTGATTACCTCTTTAGGACGAAATCCCTCGAAGAAGTCGCTCGTCAACGTCCACGGACGCATGGCATAGCTGCAATAGGTTGCTTCGTCGCCATCGGGCCAGCCATAAGAAGGGAAAAAGCTGATCGTGGCCGCGCCAAACAGCGCGTAACCGAGTAGGTACACAACCAGCCAGCGCCGCCCCGAATGCAAATAGCGGGCGAAGACTTCAGCGACAACAGTCGGCGTTTCCGACAAGCCACCAGACGTGCGGACGTTACTGCTGACGGTGTCGCCGCTTGGGGCGCGGTCGCCCGAAGCTTGGTCGGCCGTCGTATGAGAGCCGGCATTCGAAGACGCGGCATCAGTCACGGGCTTTCAGGTCTCCGGCTGGTTGTGCGACGCCTTTCGAAGGCAGTGGCGGGCCGTTGCGCCGCTGCGCTGCCGACAATGCCGCGTCGGCCGCTGAAATCGTCAACGGCCGTCGTGCGCGGTAAGAGCGCCGATCGCCTTCGAGGGTGTCGATCAAAGAATGTTCTCCAGATAATCGGGCCGCGCGGATGGCCTGATCGATCGTCTTTACTGCTTTATCGAACTGTTCGGCAGCCGCTTGTGCGGCGGCTAATGTGCGCAGGCACGTCGCGCTGCGGTTGACCGTGAGCATGCAGGCACGCTGTGCGTACTGCAACGCCCGCTTCGGATTCCGCACCGATTTGTCTGCCGTGGTGGCCAGAATCCAGGCAGCGCTGTTGAATGGTTCCGGACGATGTGGGGTCTGTGTCATCGCCCGTTCCAGATACGCTACCGCGTTGCCGGGTTGCCCCTGCGTCTGAGCGATACGGGCTGCGAGCTTCAACGCGGGAGCGTACTTAGCGTCGATACGCAATGCATAGTTCACGTAACGCTGCGCTATATCGATCCGCTGTTCATGCTGGAAGTACACTTCGGCTGCCACGACGTGCAGTTCAACTTGACGCGGTTTGAGCCGCAGGCCCTCGCGCGCTGCTTGAAGGGCATCGGAAAAGCGTTTTTCTCCCAACTGCCAGACAGCGAGCGATACGTAGGCATCGCCAAAGTCGGGAGCCTCGCGGAGCAGATTCCTGAGTTCCTCGGTCGCTTTTTTGTGCTCTCCCACATGTTTCAAAGCGTTGGCGTAGTAGAAGCGAGCTATCGTGTCGGCCGGATCCAACTGTACGGCTCGCCTCAGCACGTCGATCGCCTGCTTATGCTGCGATCGCTCCACCATCACAATGCCCAATAGGCGATACGCGGCGGCATTGCGATTGTCGATTTCGAGCACGCGTTGAAGGACCGGCAAAGCCCGCTGATAACGTTTCCGCTGCACGTGCTTTCCGGCTACAGACAGATACGCCTCAGGCGTATTGGCATCGACCCAAAACGTTTGCCACGCGGTCAAGGCCCAGAGCAATAGCAACGGTCCTACGAACATGGCCCACCATCGGCTCGGTTGCCAGGGAATCGCTCCCCAGGCACCCAACGCGCACAATGCCACACTAGCGGGCAGGCCATACCAGGCTTTCGCTACGGTCAAGTGCGGATGGCGTATGTTCTCGTAAGACAAAGCAATCGCCATCAACGCAAGCAAAGATAACAATAAAAACCAGGAAGCGTTGGGCCGGAGAATCCAGCCCACTGTGGCCAACAACGCACCGATCGTGATGACGCTGCACGGGATCAGCGCAAGGAAATACCCTAGGGTCATCAGTTCATAGTCCCAAGGTGGTCGTACCGTGCGTCGTCCGCTTCCCCCGTATCGGGCGTCGCCCCAGCAAGTAGTGAAGATTGCGTCGGGAAAAGAGTCGAGTCCACTGAAATAGGGGCGCTCCAGCGCCCGGTGGAAGTTGGTCAGATGGGCCAGCGTATGATATCCCGGCGCGACCCACGTGGAACTCGATCCCAAATGCTCGACCTGCCGCGGAAAAGGTGTGCCATAGTTATAGTACATGCGTGCATAATGCCAGCCGCCGACGATCAACATAACGGCAACCACAGCCGCCAGTTTGAACGAAGCATCTATAAGAGTGTTGCTCGCCAAATCGCCGCGATTTCCCGAATGGTTGCACCATGCTTTATGCAGTTGCACTCCGGCAAGCGTGCATAATACGGCAACAACGAGTACGACCGCCGTCAACTTCGTCAGCAGCGCGGCGCCAAGGCATACGGCAAGCGTCAGCAAAAGCTTCCAACTCGGTCGCGGTACGCTGACGATGCGCAGCGTGAGATAGATGCTCGCCGACGATAGCGTGGTGACCAAGGTCTCGTTGGTGATGTATTGAAAAATAAAAAGGTGCACAGGCAGGCCGATCGCCAGAACAAGGCCGGCCAGTTGGCGCCGAACGTGGTCGGGGAACAGAAGTCGCAACGAAAGCAATATAAACACCACGTGTGTTGCGGCTAGAGTCGCCGAGAGAAAACGCAATATCGTCACGCCCATATCCGAAGCGACACTTTGTCGGGTAAGTGTCAGTACCGTCGCGCCAAGCAAGTAATAAAGAGGCGGCTGGTGCATTTCGGCACCGTAATCGGCGGGCGGCAGCCGATGGAGTTGCTGCAAGTAATCGATGTATTGCTTGTGCCAAAAGGCGTCGAAGCCCGTATCGGGTGCAATCCACGCGCGGTTGTGAATTGCCAAGGCAAACCATGCCAAGGTTGCGAAAGATGCGACGACGATGGTTTCACGCGACGTCAGTCCTCCAAGCTGTCCACGACGTTTTCGAAGCCACAACCAGACCTCGATCACGACCCATAGGCCAACTGCCAGTAGTGCGTTGATTTGCAACGTCGCCTTTTTTGCACGCAGCGCGTCGCTCCAGTGAGGAAAAGGCTTCCCCATGCGTGTTTCGGCAACTTGTGCCGAGGCTGGCCGGGCGAACTGCCAAACAGCGCCAGCGTAGCTCGCTTCCCAGTGACGATCGGTAGCGACCAAAGGCTGACCATCTGCCCAAATCACAAGCCAAAGCACAGGAGGTGCTGCATCGTTGGCGACGATGACGGATATGGAGTTCTCGCCTGGACGCAGCAAACGGGTTACATCGCGCCGAATGGATTGCTTCCACCCTTGTTGGCCCGATTCGGCGACCGGCCGGTCGTTGATCCGCACTCGCCCGCGCCGGAACGCCCGCAGTTCGAGAACAGCCTTTTTAGGAAGTGAGTCCACGTAGAAAGTCCGCCGAAACTGCGTGTCGAGCTCGGCGATACGGTGGCCGATGTACCAGTCGGGTTGTGGGTAAAGAATCCACTGCGCCCCACGATGTCCGGCAAGAAAAGGCACATCCGGGCCACGAGCAAACCACGCCAATGCGGCACCGGATGCCGCAATGCCCAGCAGCGCGAAAAGGGCAGGCAGCCATGCCCGCAGAAAGGTCGTCTCGGTAGCAGGTTGGCGTGCCATGTCAGATAGAAGCCGACTTGCCTTTCAGCCAGTGTTCCAAACGTTTTCAGAAGACAACAGGAAGCACATAGAGACGAGCAACTGCGGTTTAGCGGGGCTGAGAGTAAGAAAGGTTCGACGGAATCGCGTCGTCAACAGAGTGGCCGCGGCGAATCCAGACGATATCGTCGTAATACCGATCGATCTTTCGATAACCACAGTCTTCAATGCTTCGGTTTTCGGGAAGGATTACGAACCGCGGTCGCGCGCGACGGAGTACGGCGCGCAGCCGAGCGTCGTCGTCAGGAACACGCCAGATGATTTCGCACCGCAAGTTTTCGATCAAAAAATGGAAGCTGCTGATGCTGTTCAGTAGACAGTCGCCTTCCCGCGGCAGCTTGCGTCGAGTGAGCACGTGCTGCTGGGTGATGAATGGACCGCGAACTCGAATCATGTACCGATTCATCTGAAACGCGAACCAGAGATTGATGAGCAACATGGCTCCGAGCAGTCCAACGCAGATGAGCCGGCGACGCGGTTGTTCCAACGATCGCAGTATACCACGTATGACAACTGCCAGGCTGAGGACGATCAGGACATGGTAGATCCGATGCGATCGCCAGCCTATGTTGTCATAAAGGGCGCATACCAGCACGATTGTGATTGCCCAAGCAATGGTCAGCGCACGGGCCATCCTGCCTGTCGATCGTCGGCGCCACAGCACGGCGAGCGAGAGTGTTAGTGCCACGCAAGCCAGTGTATAGCTATAAAAGTAGTCATGTGGGAAGTCGTTCCAGCGGAAAAAGCAGCCCAAGTTCGTATGCAAGTTTTGCTGAATAAGAGTCAGCTTTTCATGCAGCCCCTCGGTTTGCATCAGACGATTGCGAAAGCTCGGATGGTAGCCGCGATTGCGCAGCAACGAAATGCCCGCTAGCGTCCCTGCGACGATCGCCATCACCAACATCGCGAAGCGAAACCGGTTCCGCTTCCAATGTTGAACATGCAAACGATAAAAGCTTCGAGGCGCTGCGAGCACCATGCCGGCTGTAAGAAACAGCAGGCTTTCTTTTGTTATCAATGCCAAAAAGGCCGTGGCATAAAACCATTCGATCCGGCAGACTTTACGCCGCAATGCATACCAGCCGGCAAAGTGCAAAACTGCGACGGCCAGAACGAACGACTCCATCATTGCCGTAGCCGCGTATGCAATACCCATGGGTACAGCAAACAAAACGGCCCCGCCAAGTATGGTTGGTAAATTCAGTCGCCATGGTCGTCTCTGCGAAAAACTCCACAAGCCTAGCACGGCTGCGCCGAAGAACACTTCATTCAGCAAACGCACCGAATCTGGACTGGGAAACACAGCCAGCCAGCCGGCCAGCACAACGAGATAGGCCGGCATTTTTACGTGTTTGTGATCCAGGCCAGTGCGCAGGATATCCACGGGATCGTGTACAGCCGCCGATAGGCGGTGCGTGCGTTGCATCTTGTAGGCCGTGGCCAAATAGTTGGCTTCATCCGTTTGCCACGGAAGACGCGGGTAAACACTTTGCATTGCTGCCACGAAGAGCAGCAGCAGAAATAAGGGCACTTCAATCGGGCGTTCGAGAGCGGACGTTGCCACAGAAACACCACGCACTTCGCCTGAGAACGAAGGCAAGAACAGTATCCCGGCTACGAAGCCGGGCTTTTACTCGTTGGCCCCGTTGTTTCGCTGCGAGGCGGACGGTACAAGGCAAAAGGGGCGGCCTGAATTGGGCGTAAGCCGATCTCCGGGCAGCGTGCCGCCAACGTCGTGCCGCATCGATGGCCGCTGCTATTGCTGCTGTGTTACCAGATGACGGTCGAGAAACGCGAATGCAGTCTGCTGTGTTCGTTTCAGCTCGTTTCCCAGCCAGCCGTGGCCGACGCCCACGATCAATTCCACTCGCCCGGGCACTTTTGCTTTGGTAAGCGCCACGGCCATGCGAAACGCCTGATCGAATGGCACCAAAGAGTCTCGAGTTCCCTGAAAGAGCAGCATGGGGGCATCGCCTGCGTCGACGTACACAATGGGAGAGGCGCGTCGCAACGTATCACGATGTTGTTCGATGTCGCCATTAACGAAGGCTTGCAGTGTTGAGCGAGCGGCCGCTTCATTGAAAACATCGGCCGAAGGGCCCTGACGTATGGCGTCGAAGTCGAGTGTGAGGTCCGTGGGGCCGAAGTAGCTCACGACGGCTTGCACTTTGCTCGACTCGTCATTCCAGCCGCCATTGCCTTCCAGTCCGTCGGCTGAATCCATCGTGCCTAAGAGCATGGAGAGGTGGGCACCGGCCGAAAAGCCAATCGCGCCGATCCGTTTTGGATCGAGATCGAGTTCGTCGGCGTGATGACGCAACCAACGCACAGCGCACTTGCAGTCTTCGATTTGAGCCGGAAACGGATGCTTGGGCGCAAAGCGATATCCTACTGCGACAGCCACATAGCCTCGGCGTGCGGCAGTCCGCATGATTCCTTTCACATCGTTCTTGTCGCCCGCCTTCCATCCTCCACCATGAATGCAGACAAGTCCCGGGCGACGACCGCGAGCATTTCTGGGTTTGGCCAGGTGCAACGTAAGCGATTCATCGCCGCCTTTGCCGTAAACAATGTTGTCCTGAACATCGATCTGGTACGCTGCTACGATTCCTTCCGCGACGGCGGCCTGTTTCCGACCGACGGATACGAAACAAAAAAGCCCAGAAACGCCAAGAACAAGTAAAACGCGAGTAGAGTTCAGCCAGCGTTGGTGTTGCATGGCATAGTTTCTCCGGATGTTCTAGGTTTTGGAGTCCTTAAGCCGCACTGTTGGTGTGGTTCGCTCGTCGTGCTCTGCTTAGCTCCACGGGGCAGAATCAAACGTACCGTCATCACGCTCTGACAAGTGTTTTGTGTCACGCCGCACTCATGACTTGCGTGCGACAGTGCTTTGAGCACCTTCAGCAAACCCTGACGGCACTGCGCAATTGCCGACGGCGATTCTGCCGCGTGTACTGTTGCACGGGGGCTTCCCCAGCAGTCAACAGCTTAACGAGTCCATCGTACGAAGCGCTGCTGCAACCCGCAAGAAAACCCGGTCAGCACGCGATTCACGCCAACACCGTCCGGCGAGCCTCGCTGTTGTCAGACGGCTCGATGCACTGGGCATGCAGGCTTTAGCTTGTGCTAGTGTGATCCGGCACGAGGGGCCTTGTATTCTGCGTGCTTTCAACAACGCGGTTTTGCGGCGCCGAATCACGACTGCGAGGCCGTTTGCCCTGGTGGCCAAACGGGCGGTTGAATCAAGCCGGCGGGCAAAAGCAATCCAGCAAATCGAAGGTCGTGGTGAACCTCGTCAAACGTCTAGACACTGCGTAGCCGACAGGCCAGATCCCGGACTGCTGCCTGAAGCAAGTGGTGTGGAGACGTTTTTCAACGAAGTGCTGTGCGTTGCGCCGCCCCACCCACGACGTGCACGGTCTGCTATGCCCATGTCGAGACGGCACTCGCTGCGTCTTGGTGCATGCGGTTTGCAAGAAGGGGCCGTTGTCGCTGCTCGCACGACGCTTTCGGGGTGCGCGAACTCAAATGCCGCCAGAGCATCTTTGGGCGGTCGAAACGGCGGTATCCCCGCCCGGCGCCTTTTATCTGTCTGAATCAGCCAGTGGCCCTGTCATTGGGACCAAAAAGTCCGCTGCACCTTGATCGCGGATGTTACAAACGCGGTGCTTCGCTGGTTCTGAATGGAAGTGCGGGAAAGAGGACTCGAACCTCCACGGGGTTTAATCCCCACCAGGCCCTCAACCTGGCGCGTCTGCCAATTCCGCCATTCCCGCAATGTCTGGAGCAATGCTCCGCTGATGCGCCGATTCAGTGCGCTTTCTGGAAGTCTATCGACCGCCGTTGCAGGGCGTCAAGCCTGCCCAAGAAACTCGCAGGCCCGGAAGATTTCGGAACGCGGCCGCGTGAAAGGCCGGAAGGCACGGCTTTATTTAATGTTGCTTACTCGATCAGTCTTGCCAGTTTTTGCCGGAAACCCATGAGTCGGGGTTTCCCTGCTTCCAAACCCGTAGAGCAGCAAGCCGTATTAACTGAATAGTTCGCCGTACGTTGTTTGCACGGCTTCGATGCCGCGACGCAGACAGACAACATCGCTGCCGAGTATGAGCATCTGGCATCCGTGTTCGATGCAGCGTCGGGCATGATCGGGGCTTGCTGGCACGGTTCCCCAGAATTTGCCATGTTGCTGGCATGCTTTGGCAACCTGTAGCATGCCCTGCCAGACGGAATCGTGCTCCAGCTCCCCTAGATGCCCGAGCGACTGGGAAAGGTCGCTAGGCCCTACGAACAACAGGTCGATGCCGTCGATCGCGGCGATGGCATCGACTTCTTCCAAAGCCCCCCGTGTTTCGATCTGCACACCCACAAGGTGCTCGCGGTTGGCGTCTTCGGCAAACTGCTGTTGGCTCTTGTGGGTATAATGGGCATCGAAGCCGCTGGTGTTTATGCCCCGCTGACCTCTGGGGGCGAATTTGGCCCACCGCACGAATTGTTCCGCATGTTCGGCTGACTGAACTTGAGCCGCCAGCACGCCACCGGCGCCAGCTTCGAGGTTCTGCGTGACTTGGGCATAGTTGGTTGGCGCCATGCGCACGAAGCAATCGAAATCGTTGGCCCTCGCGCAAACGCTCGCTAGCAAAATTTGCTCGTAGGTCAAACCAGCGTGCTCCTGGTCGATCCAAAAGCCGTCATAGCCACCAGCCAGCCCGAACATATCGATTACGACCGGATGCACCACGCGACCGATTGAAAACAGGCGAACCACCTTGCCGGCGGCCATCAATTGCTTCAACCGTGCTGCCATAAGTTGCTTCACCATTGCGGGTAAAATGAGGGAAAGGATCGGCGATCGCTCGCCGTGCGATCCGTAGGTCCCGGTGGAGTTTTGTGCTGGAGTGGTCGCAGTAGCCCAGCATACGATTCAGTCGGCCCACGAGACCTCTTCGAGTAGCGCGCGAGTGTAGGCCATCAACAATCCTATGGCAAGCCGCAAACAAGCCTGTTCGCGACAGCCCGTGTCGATGGTTCGGTTAATCAGAAGATGAATGTGTCGCAGATGGCGCCATGCGGACCTATGATGTCGTTCGATGTTTCAGAGCCTGGGCGACTAATAACAGATGCGACCGACGCAACGGCTTTTTCAGGAATCTGGACGAATTGAATGACCGCGAACACCACAGATGCCAACGCCGCGAGAGCCGAATTTCTTGAGACGCTTGGTCTCTCGCTCCCCATCAGCGAGGAAGATGTTCAGCAGGCTTTTCTTGAGCGCGTGAAATCGGTCCATCCTGATCGGGGTGGAACGGTAGAGGAGTTTCGGCGTTTGGAGCGAGCGTACAAGCAGGCGTTACAGTACGCCCGGTTTCGCCAGGGGCGACGCCAATGGCTGCGAATGGTCGTCGATCGCTACATCCATCGGGAAAAGATCATTGAAGAAGTGAAACGACTGGGCGGCGACGTCGAGTTGGAACATGTCGAATGGATCAAGGACGACATCGGTGAAGATTTTGCTCAAATGACGGAGCGGATCATCGCGATCCGTGTTCATGGCTCTTCGGTCGACGACCGTTTCATCGGGACGTTGCAGCAGCATCGGATGGCGTTGGACGGACTTTCCGAACTCGATTTGTCGTCCACCGCGGTGACCAACGAAGGGGTCGTGCAACTTGGGGCGTTCGCGTATCTTCGCCGCCTAGATCTGCGAGACACTTCAATCGACAACACCGCTTTGACGGTATTGAACTCATTGCGCGAATTGGAATGGCTGGGTCTGGACGGGACACAAGTGAACCTGCTAGGCCGGCTTATGCTTGGGATCACCAGGCCGTTTTTACTCGTGCATTGGGGTGGTCGAGCTGTACGGGCATCGGCATTGTTGCATCGGTTGTTGCTCGTAGCGTGTGCGATTTACGTGGCACTTATTTTCACAGCCACACACGTGCCGATCGATGTGGTGGAAGCACCCCATTGGCCTGTGCCAATTGACAAGCTCGTTCATCTGATGATGTTTGCGGGCTTGGGTTTTTTGGGCAGGGCAATCATCACCGTGAGTACGCCAACGCCCCGGCGTAGATCACGCGCCCATCGAGCTTTGATCATTGCATGGCTTTGGCTTTGGATTGCTCTATATGGGCTGGCCGATGAGCTAAGCCAATCGCTCGTGGGCCGCAGTTTCGACTGGTACGACTGGTTGGCGGATTTGGCCGGTGTTGGAGTTGGATTGCTGATGTTTGCCGTATTTCGAACCATCGTGCGAACGCTGGCACCAAACATCTGGTCGCTCAGCGATGCCGAGCTGGCCGCGCTGGATCATCGCCGGTCGCTGGAAAGATTGCTCTCGTCTCTGGCCGAATCGTAGACCAACTACGGTTCCCGTTATCAGCTGGCACGGACCGATGTATCTCGGAAGAGCACGAAAGCAACCGAGGCTGAACCGCCGTCGTGGCCAGTGCAAAACGTACCTCAGTTCGTGAAAAAATTCTTGCTGCCGAGACGGAAGCATTGGCGAGTGAGGATGTGCGGGGTACTCTGTAAGTCTTTTTGTGCAAATGCGTTGCGGTGTTCTGGTGGGGCTATTCCCGATTGGAGGACACCGTGGCTTTTTCGGGACGAGCGAAATTTTCGATGATTGCGCGAACCTTGCGCCGTCGATGGCCTTCTATTGCCAGCAAGGCGGGGGCATTCTGAGAAGTGCCGACCTCACAGGTGTGCAGCTTTCTTGCTTGGTAAACAGGTGTTTTGGCCTCGGCCCCGATTGGTTGTTCGAGGGGGCGTTTTTTAACCCACTGCGGTGAAACGCCTTGACGTGATTTCGCCACCGTGCCAAAGTGGGCCTAGTGGCAGGTTTTTCTGGGATTCTGCTGACCGGCAGCGGATTTGAGCCTTTGCTGCCGGAAGGACTAGATGGATCGAACCGTAAGATCGCGTTTGTTCTGATCGAGTGCGAGAGCACTCACCCGGCAAAGCAGCGCGAAAAAGATAAACCCTCTTTCGTTATTTGTAATTCGTTTTCGTTCTCTCAGCCGCGCCACAGCGCAGGGAGCCTTCCGATGCGCCGCACGAACATGCAATGCGTGACCACACTCGCCATGGTTATCCGCCAGGTGATGGTCCATGTTCGCGCCACCATGGAAGCCATTGCGTCATGCTCCCATGCGCGCCTTCTAACGCGGCACAAGGCCATTCTCCTATGGCGCGCCAGGCATACAGATGCCGTTGCAACGCGTCGCTGGCCATCGCACGGTTCCGGCACGAGTCGGCTAATTTGTTTCGCCGATGTCGTGCTGCCGGGGCGCATGAAACCGGCCTTCAAGCCGGTAGTGCTCCCTGCGTCGTGTAAACGCATTGGGCGTTGTTAACGAATTCGGGCCAGGTGAGTCCGAAGCCACGATTCTAAACAGCGCTCTTTTCATCCTCGCTAGCGGATGAAAAACACACGACGCGCCGCTCGGTGAGCCATTCTTGGGATACCCCATCAAAGGGGCCTGTGTTGGCTCAGCCAGGTTGGGGTGTGTCTTTTCCCGCAGTCGGCCCTTGGTTGCCTCTGCATTAGAGAACGGAAACAATCATGACCATTGCATGTGATCTGATCGACGAGAAAGAGCCGCCTGAAATACAGCCACTTGCCGAATGCCCTCTTGCCGAGTTGGTAACTCGCGCCCAAGACGGATCGCGCGAGGCCTTTGGCGAACTGGCTCAACGTTATGAGCGGTCGATCTACGTCACCGCTTTGCGTCGAGTTGGCGACCCTTATGAGGCGCAAGAAATCGTGCAAGAGGTGTTGCTTCAGGCAATGCGAAAACTCGACCAGCTCCGGCAGCCCGAGGCATTTGGTGGATGGTTGCGTCAGATCGCCGTCAGAATGGCCACCAATCGGCAGACCCGACAACGGGGTGCCATAGCGACCGAACCCGACCTGCTTTCGGCCGTCTGTGTTGATCATGCCACTCCACTGACCGCTGCTCTCGCAAGCGAGCGGCGTCATCAAGTGCGATTGGGCCTTCGCCGCTTGCGCGCGCTAGACCGCGAAACACTGGTCGCTTTTTATGTCAAAGGGCGAACTCTGCTGGAAATGAGCGACGATTTCCGCTCACCCGTGGGGACGATCAAGCGCCGATTGCATGTGGCACGAAAGCGGTTGGCCAAGGAGCTCGAGGCAGTCGACGTCGCGTATCGCAGCGTATAGGGGCCGTCCGCCATGCGAATGTGGACGCATCTGTTTCACCGACCGACGCGCAGCCCAGCGCACCAGGGGTGCCCTTCGTAAACAGGCGCACTGAAGCGCGCAGCAACAGGCATGCCGTTGCCGTAGAAACGATCCTCGCCTCACCCACACGGGTGGTTTCGCATCCGTAGGACGCATTCGTGAGATAGGATCGGCACGGTTTCACTGGCTCGGCGAAAATGGCGTCTTCAGCACTTGATCGCTTTCGGCGTGTTCGCGAATTTCGTCGGGTAAGAACCAAGCCGGCTTGTACTGTCGTTTGGCATACAGGACCAATTGGTCGGCGAAATGAGGAGAATCGGGATCTTCGCTGACGCCGAACGGGAGGCAACTAATCGAACGCGTTTCACCGGAGAAGTCAACGATCATGCCATAGCTCGAACCGCCGGTGCACCACCGACGGCCATCTTCGATTCGGCCGTAGGTGGGACGCAATGCGGTGAGCTTCAGCGAGGCCAGTTCACGCTGACGCAAACCGTTGCCAGCGACAGGACGTTCGATATCACCTCGACGAATGCGGCTGAACTGAGCCCACTCCACATCGAGCCGGCCAAAGCGTTCACGTACTTTTTTGGCTTGTTCCACCAGGGCCTTGGCTGCCGCCTGAGTGTCCTTCTGCTTGACGGCTGTGCGAAACGCCTTGTCAGTCACGATGGCGATGAACAGTACAGCGCCGCGGCTGTCGAGATCGGTACGTCGGTTCCAGGCGGCCAATACTTTGCCAACCTGGCGGAGGGTTTCGACGTCTCCTTGGAACTGATCGCCCTGCTCATCAATCACGCGAACAATTTGCGGCACGATGTCGTCTGCGCCAATCAGGTAGGTATCTGTTGCATATGTGTGCATTTCTTGCCAACTGATCGATGTATCGGGGTCGAGCAATTGGCGCAGCCGAAGCGAGCGACTGTTGTTTTGCTGG
>WGDQ01000273.1 GCA_015493185.1 Planctomycetaceae bacterium | reverse complement strand
CTCCGGGGCTGGTTGTATGGGCCGATCGCGTGCAACTGGCCGTAGCGTTGCGGGCCGTGGTGACAAACGCCTTCGAGGCATTGGGAGACGGCGGATACGTTGCGATCGAAGCCCGCCGCGTGACGCGCCGGCATGTGCCGGCGCCAGGTGGCTATCGGAGCATCGGTCAGGAGCAAAAGGTTGAATCGGTACCGCGGACAGATGACCAGCAGCCGATGCCCCAAGCGAGCGGAAGCGATCGAAGCGGCGCGGACTGGTCGCATGAAAACCGTGTTTCGCCGGCGACCGCTCCGGCTGCTGAGACAGACGGGCGAGGCATGGCGGAGATCGCCGTTCGCGACAACGGGCCGGGCATTCCAGACGAGGTCCGGCGGCATTTGTTCGATCCCTTCTACTCGGGTCGCGCGGCAGGGCGTGGTTTGGGGTTGGGGCTGTCGAAGTGTTGGCGAATTGTGACCAACCACGGCGGCCGCGTGGAGGTGGAGAGCGACCCGTGCGGCGGCACGACGTTGCGTCTTTTGCTTCCGCTGGCAGCCCATTGAAGAAATTGAAAAATTCATGCTGGCCGCAAACCGTCGGAATGGGCTGGCTCTGCATTGCCAGGTTTCTACCGATGCCCGAATAGGGAGCCAGCAGTCTGCCGCGCCCGCCGAGAGTTGCCTTTCGCCCGGTGCCGCCGCTCGGACAGGAGAAGCGGAGCACTAAATGAGTCGCTCGAAGAGCAACGGGCCTGCATGGAAGACTATTTTGCCGGTGCCGTTGTTCTTGTTGTTGCTGGTGCCGCTGATCTTGTTGCCGGTGGCCGCCGACGCTTGACTGTTTGGCCGTTGGGCGAGTGGAATTGTGTGGTCGGCGAGGCGATTGGACCGCGAGTGACGGCTTCGCTACGATGCAACGAGATGGGCCCATTTGCCCGCGGGTTTGGACGAGCGGGTTGTGGCCCGACGTGGCGGTGAATCGCTGCGCACAGGCCCAGGCAACTCGGTAGTGGCCGGAGTGTGGTTATGGTTTCGGAAGAAGTGCGCCAAAAAGCGGCCTCGGCGCTGCACGCGTTGGAAGAAGGCAACTGCGTGCGGGCACTGGCGATCACCGACCAGATATTGGCTGCCGGCGGAGACGAAGCATCGCTGCGGTGTTTGCGGGCCAATGCGCTGCTGCGCATGGATCGTGCCCGCGAGGCGCTGGAAGAGGCCCAAGTTGCAGTGCGTTTGGAACCGGAAAACGCGACATGCCATCTGGCCGTGGGCTGGGCAGCATGGGAAGCTGAACGGTGGGGTGTGGCCCAGCAGGCTTTAGAGTCGGCCGTTCGCTGGTCGGACCGCGCCGCATGGGCGTTGATCGAGTATGCGCGGTTCATGGCATGTTGCCGTGGGCCGCGTCCGGCATGGAAAGCCGCCCGTCAGGCGGTCGAAGCCGATCCAGATTCGGCCGTAGCGTGGGCAACGCTTGCCTTGGCGCAATACCGCATGCACCGGCATCAAGAGGCAGAGCAGAGCATCTCGCGGGCGTTGAAGATCGATCCGAACGATCTTTTGGCGCAGTCGGTCACCATGGCCTTGCTCGAGGCAAAAGGTGAGACGTCGAAGGCGGCTGCCGTGGCACAATTGATGCGAGATGTGCCTGAAGGAAAGCGGCTGGCCGAATCGTTCGACATGCGGCAGCGCGAACGGGCCGCCGTGGCGCGGCTGTATGAGCGCGACGAATCGAGCATGAGTGGGTTGCTAGGAGAAGGCCGGACTTCGCGGCGACGGCGACGGGCGATGCGGATCTGTTTGGTTCTGGTGCCGCTGCTCATGGCCGGCAGCGCGGCGCCGGCCGGTCCGCCGATTGCATTGCTTGCGCTGCTCTGTTTCGGCGTTGTCTCGTGGCGGCTTTGGCGCTATGTGGATTAACGGGGTTGCTGCTCGCGAGAGGCCGTAGCTGCCATCTTGCAGGGCACTACCGACGCACGGCGAGTGCATTGGCGGCCAAGCGGTGTGTGCCCGACCCACGGATCGTTGGCGTCATGCAGCCGTCTTGTTGTTCTTGTTGCGGGCCCGCGTGTTGCGGGTTCTTTTGTTTTTTCGCCGTTGGCACGCAGCGGATGGGCCTGGCAGTGTGCCCGAGAGCGTAGGCCGGCGTGTGGCTATTGACCGGCGCTTTTGCTGCCTTCGGGCGAGCCGCCAATGGGCACTTCGTGCGGCAGCGGCCGTCCGGCCGTTTGGAAGCCGAGCTCGAACAACTCGCGACGCAAGCGGCGATATTCGGTGAAGCTGTCGGGATATGTCCAGAGCGTGACGGTTGTGGTGCGTGGGTCTAGATTGTCGACCACGGCGTGGAATTCGCTGGCTGGTTCGAGCGCCTCGGCAAGTGTTTCGCCCAGCAGATTGGACACCGGTACAAGGTTCCACTCGACGAGCCGTGCGTACGATCCGCCGCGCCCTGTGGCCATTTGCTCGCGGGGCGAGATGTCGACCCGCTCGAGCATGTACCGCATGCGAAAGCCGCCCACGGGGCCGACGATCGAGGTGACTTCGCGTGCCTGCTGGAGCTTGCTGATTTGGCGCTGGGCGTCTTGTTTGAGTCGGGCGAGCAGCTCCTCGAGCGGAATATATGTGATGCGGCCGGCCCGAAGTTGGAAGTGTTCTTCGTTGCCATCGACCAGCCGGCTGATAGGCGTGGGCAACGATTCGAGCTTGACGACTTCTTTCTCTTTCGTCGCGCTGGTCAGACGATCGATTTCGCTTCGCAACTGGGCCAGCTCATCTTCTGCAATTTGCCGACGGCGGAGCAGATCGAGTTCCCTCTGTTGACGCTCATCAAGCTGTTGCTGGAGCACGTCGAACTGATGACGCAGGTCGGCCTCGAGCACGGCAAGTTGTGCCCGCTCGTTTCGCGTGAGGTTCACCTGGGCCGTGAGTTGCGTTTCCTGCGCGGCGAGTTGCAGTACATCACGCTGGAGCGAGTCGGCGGTGCGTCTTAGCTGGGCGACCTGACGTTGGGCCTCGAGTGCCTCGGGGTCGGGCCGGGCCACGGCCGCGCTGCGGCCTGCGCGAACGCCGGCCACCAGAACCAAGATGATGAGAATGCCGACAATGTTGGCGACGATGTCGAGAAAAGAATCGTCGCCGCTGGTGGTCGGCTCGCGGGATGCAGTTATTGAGCGTCGGGCCATGGCAGATCGTCAGCGCCTCCGTGGAGATTGCGGCGATCGGACGGTTGGCTGGCCGAGCAGGCGATAACGCACGTCGAGGCCGCTGTCGGCCAGCAGCGCGGCCAGCTCTTGATAACGCCACACCGCGTCGGGATGGACGTCGAACACCAGAGTGGGTCGCCAATACAGGCCGCGGCCGGCAATGCCCCACGAATCCATTTCTTCCCAAACGGCCGAGATGAGTTGGTCGACGGAATCGACCGTGGGGCCGCGCAGTTCGACGCTGCGAAGGGGGCGGGGCCGACGGTCGTCGGACCAGAAAACGAGGCGGTCGCTGCGGCACTCGATGCGGATGGGACGCGTGAGCGGAATCGCACCCTGCGTTGAACCGGGCAGGCCCCAGTTCGAGCCCCGAGTGCGGGCCAGGCTTTCGGGTGGCGGTGACTGCGAAACCACGGTGCTTGGGCGCCCGCCGATCGACGTGGCATTGGCGGCTGCCGCTTGCGATGCGCCGCTCGATCCACCGCTGCTCGCCTGCGAACCTCCCGGCGATGCGGCACTGCCAGAGGCCGAGTTCGCACTGCCCGAGACAAGATCGGTTCCGCCGGGGCTGCCGTGCAACTGGCCGTTGGCCTGATCGCCACCGACGCTTCCCTGTCGAGTGGCAACGCGCGTGGGGGCCGTGCCGCCGGTCGACGTGCCGGAGGATTGCTCAGCAGCCAGGCCGCGACTTTGGCCGGATGCCGCGCGGCGATTTGCGCCTGCAAAACCGCCGGGTTGGTCGGTATTGGTTTGAGCCTGT
>WGDQ01000272.1 GCA_015493185.1 Planctomycetaceae bacterium | reverse complement strand
GGTCAGCACCGCGAAGCTTCTCCAGCGATAACCGCTTGAGCTGCGCCGCCTCGCGCGAAGCGGCCGCTTTCTCTTCATGCGCCCGACGTATTGCGAGATGATGCCGCGCGGCATGACCGCTGCCGAAAAAAATGACGCTGAAAAGAAGCCAGCAACCGATCGCCGGAGCGATGAACAGCATCGGCATCCAGAACCACATGCCGCGGCCTCGGCAGCACATTTTCCCGCGGCGGGGCGGGTGTGGCCGGCTCGTTTGGCACCGGCCCATTGGGCGGCCTCCGACGGTGGCAACGATAGTGCCCGCCAGCAAGAGCAGCAGTAGCAGATCGAGCGGTCCCATCCGAGCGTCTCCTTATGCGGCCTGACACGGGGCACGCGGCGTTTTGGGGTCGAACCACGGGCTGGCCAGTTGAACGGCCGAAGCGATGGTTGCCGCCGCGATGGGCCCCCACGAGGGAGGAAACTCTACCAACTCGCTCAGGATGTAAGCCCACAACGCGCAGCCCGCCACGGACCAGATGCGAAAGCGATGGCTGCGGCGGATGTCGGCCAGCTTCCACCAGCGGAGAACCGGAAACAGTGCGCCGAAGTAGGTGATGTAGAGCGACAGCGTTGGGCCTCCTGCCGTGTCGAAAAGCACGCTCCGCCAGGGTCGGGCCAACTCGTGGCTCGCCGCGCCGATCCAGGGCACGTTGGCATAGGGCAGGCCCACCATCAGCCCCACGTCGAGGGCATAGCCGACAACACCGACCAACAAGCCGACAATCAACAGCACGAAGCGCCGCAAGGCCACCTCACCGGTAGCCCTCTCCCAGAACTTCGAGGGAATGAGAATGCCCCACGCCCCCACCGTGCTAACGATAGCCAGCCAGGCGAACTGTGCCGGCAGTAGTTGTTCGCTGTCGTACAGGTTGAGCCCCAACAGCATGAGGGCTGAAAAAACAACGGCCACCGTGGCCGAGAGAAGCAGCGAACCGATCAGGTCGGCCGCTTTCTCGCGCGCCGTCTTGTTCAAGTAGTTCGCAATCGCCTGCTCGCGCGGCGAGACGGCCGCGCGATCGATCCACTCGCGCCAGACGTTGGCCGTTTGCCGAACGCCTTCGTGCCATATCTGTCTTGTGGCCTCGGCGGGGTGGCGGCCACGATCGAACGAACCGTCGGGGCGATCGGCCCTTGAGCCGGCCGGCCGATCGGCGTGCGCCTCGGGTCGCGATCTCGGTTCCGAGCCCACCCGGCCGGTGCGCTGTGGATCGACCCATCCGAGACTCCAGAGAATGCGATAGATCACGTAGAAAATCGCACCCAACACGAGCGCCGTGATGATGAACCCCGAACCGCTGATCAGCACGAAGATACCCAGAATGATGAACACCACGCGCCACGGCGTGCTCAAATCGGCATCGCGCCACGCACGGCGGATTTCGGCAAACAAGTCACGTACCGCGATCCACACAGGATCTTGGACACGATGATCGCGAGGCGGCGCGGCGTGCTCAGAATCATCGGCAATATCGGCCTCGATCGGTGGCTCTCGCTGCGCTGCGGCCGGCTGCCCTTTGGCCGGCGAAGTGGCGAACTCGGGCACCACGGGCGGCTTGACCGCTTGCGGGTTCACGCGCACCTCGGGCGTGACTGGCTGCGGCAGCGCAGACAGAAACTCCTCGACCGATTGGAATCGCGTGTCGGGGTCTTTGTCCAAGGCCCGGGCCACCACGGTGCGGAACGGTTCGCTCAGGCCATCCAGCGCCGGCTGCGCCGTCAGGTGCTTCATCAACACCTCGCCCACGCTTTCGCCTTCGAACGGTACGCGGCCGGTAAGCATCTCGTAGAGCACGATGCCCAAGGCGTAGATGTCGATTTCTTTGCCGTAGCGGCCATTGGCCACCTCGGGCGCCATGTAGTGTACGGTGCCCACGCTTTCGGTTTGTCCGCTGCGGCGACTTGCCGAAATGAACTTCGACAGGCCGTAGTCGCCCAGCTTTACCACGCCTTCGTCGCAAAACACATTGCCCGGCTTCAGGTCGCGATGCACGATGCCTCGATCGTGCAAATAGGCCACGCCGGCTCCGATGCCGTGAATCCAGGCCAGCACCTCGGGCACGGGCAGCCCCTGAGGATTGCGGTCGATCACCTGATCGAGCGTTTCGCCCGCGACGTACTCCATGACAACCCAGATGTTGTCTTCGTCGTCGCGACGGATGTCGTAGAGGGCCAGCAGATGCGGGTGCTTGAGGTTCAAGCACTGTGCGACGCCGCGAAGCTCGATGTCCAGATTGCGGCGAATGAGCTTCAAGGCTACTTCTTTGCCGCCATCGCTCGTGGCGTAGTAAACCTCGCCGAAACCGCCGCGGCCGATACCCCGCTTGATCGTGTAGCCATCCAAGGGGCGAGCGCCGCTGGCAAACGCGAATTTCATCGGTTGTGCCCTGGGGGCATGGTCGGCAGCAAACGGTTGCGTTGGGCGGTCGTGCATCGGATTCTCGCCGCTGGAGTTTAGGATAGCTGCTTGTTCTTCCATCTGTCCAGTTTCCCATCCGGCACGGATACCACGTTTGCGTGCCGCTACAACGTTTCCAGGCCGAAAGAAAAGTCGTCACCACAAACGCGAGAGTTGCGCCGCAAAGCTACCCGCCCACTGCAAGGCACGCCGTCTACCTCCAGCGCCGTATTGCTGCGCACGAACAAGTTGTTGCCGCTACGGGTGAGCACCACTTCGTGTTGCCAATCGTCGCAGCGGATGTGGCTGTCGCGGTTTGGCCCCAACACACAGGTTTCGGCCATCAGCAGCACGCCGTCGACGGCTGGCTGTGTGCGATGACCGCTCAAAAAGTCCAGTCGTGCCGTACGGCTCAACGAGTGTGGGCGCCCGAAGCGAAGCCGCACGCCACGCCCGAGCTCGATCACATCGCCATCGGACAGCGGTGTGATCGCCTTGATGGGTCGGCCGTTGACCTGTGTTGTTCGCACCGGTTCGATCAAATAGCCCTCGCCGTCGCGATGCAGTACGGCTTGCAGTCGCGACAGGTCGGCCAGAATCGGAATGTCGGCCGGCTGACCTTCTGACGACGGCTGGCCGATGCGTACCGTGTCGTCAGGGCAGACCAGATATCCGCCCACCGCATCGATCCATAACAAGAAGCGATGGTCGGTCTGTTTTCGGTCGGCATCTGCCGAGGCCACCGCATCAGCCGCACGCTGCCGTACGATCGGGGCGTTTCGATGGTTGGTGCTCGCGCTTGCCGCACGCGAGACGGTTGACGACGATGTCGGGTCCAGCCGCATACCGGCCACCTCCCACGCTCGCTGTTTGGCCTCGATCGCTGGGCGGAAGTCGGGCGAAAGCCGCAAGACGGCTTCGGCCAGATCGAGCGCCTGGTTCCATCGTTCCGCCGCCACAGCCCCATGCAGTTTTCGGTTCCATACGGCAAAGCGGCGTGCATCGGTCGCACAGCGGCGACGTGCCGCATCGAAATACTCGACGTCGGGGCAAAGCGCTGCGGCCGCATCCAGCGCCTTCTGGGCCTTGGCATACTCACCGCGGCGCATGGAACGCTGAGCACGACGCACCTGCCCGATTGCCTCGCGGAGCCTACGCATTTTGCTGTCGAGCGGCTCCCGAGCGGCAAGCGATTCGATACGTGCCAGCGCCGCTTCTGGCTGCGCGGCTTCCAGATAGGCGAGCACCTCGTCTTCCGTGCGGCGAACCAGTTGCTGACGCAACGAAGCCAGCTTCACGGCGTCGGCCCCCAACGATTCGGCCAATTGCAAATGGTGCCAGCCGGCCGAGGTTTGCCCATCGGCTGCTTGTTCGAGGCCGTGGTCTACCAGTTGTCGTATCACTTTCTCCAGCAGTCGCCGGGCTGGCAGAAACTCGCACAGGGGACGCTGCTGCAACAGCCGACCGGCTTCGTCCAGCCGGCCTTCGCGATAGGCACGCTCGGCCTCTCGCAGTTGCAGCCGCCACGACTGGATCATGGTTATCGTCCCTTGGTCACGGTTTGCTGTTTGCTGTGTCGGAATCTACCTGCTCGGCACCAGGATAAGAGTCGTACCAACGAAACGCCGTGAGAAGTTCATCTTGTTTCGTGTCGCGGGTACGGCGGCGCCTCGTGTTGTCATTACGTCATTCGGCCCCGCGGTGTGCCTCGCCGAGCGGCGAAAGCGTCGCTGAGAAACGCTGGTTGAGACAAACGCCAGTCAAGGCGAAGACCACCGGCACGCGCGGCCGACGGGCACCAAAGACATGGGCACGATGGCGGTCTTGGCAATGCCACCCGCTGGCAACCAGCCTTTGGTGCGGCAAGAACACGCGGCCCATGGCAAAGAACTCGATAGCGTGCCAGCAGCGACCGACCGTCTTTCATTCTACCATTGCCGGCGGTGCGAAGGGCGTTGTCTCCCGCGGGTCCGTTTCTTTTGCGTTCTTTTCGGTAATCGGTCCAAAAACCGACCCAGAGCCGCGCGGGCGATCAGCCGACACCGACGCGAGCCTTGTAAACTGCGTCGGCGCCGGCCGGGTCGCCCAGGGGGACCGGTCGTTCAGGGTTGCTCTTCGGCGCTGGCTACCTGGGCTACGCCCTTGGTTGCGTTATCACGACCGTCGAAATACTCGGTCACTTCATCCACAATGTCTTCGGGAACCGGGTCGGTAAGGGGAATTTCGCCCATGAAGTGCCCTTCGGCATCGACCATTTTTTGCGCGACTTCGAGCTTCTTGTGCAGGTCGCCAATAAGCGATTTCACGCGGCTCAAGCGGCTGTCGTCGAACACGTAGTCGCTGGTTGTTTGTGCGGCCTCGAGCATCTTGAGCTTGGCTTCGAGGTTTTCGACCTCGACTTCGAGCTGCCGCTTGGCGGCCAGCATGCCTTCGAGCTTCTGTCGCGCGGCTTCGAGACTTCGGCGGCGGGCGTCGCGGATCTCGTACAAACTGGCCAATGTGGCCTCGTGGGTTTTGAAGCGATCGAAACGCTGCGATAGAT
>WGDQ01000271.1 GCA_015493185.1 Planctomycetaceae bacterium | reverse complement strand
CGGTTTTGAAACCTCACCAGCCAGAGAGGTAGTAGCGAGAGCAGCAGCCGAAAAGAGCACCAATGTCGCCAAGGCGACTCGCAAGCCGCCGCGCCGAGGGTTGCTGGAGCCCGCACGCCTTCGGCACCGCAGTCCTTTTCTTCTGAAAGCAATACGATCCGGTCTGGCGGCCTTTTGAGCAATGACATTCACGGTGCGGCCTCTTTGATGCATTCTTCTCTTTTTCTAGTGCGTTATGAGCGACGGCAGCGCCACGGCTTGGGTGATGGTGCAGTAATTCAAGCATAGTTGCCCGCTGCCACATCACAAGCGCGCAGAAGAACGAGGGCGGCGAGGGTTCGCACTCGCCAGCGGGTGAGTCGCCAAGGCCGCGGGCCAAGACGCTCGCGTTGCAGAACCGGCAAATGCCTGCAAGATCCCGCGACGAAGGAGCGTGCGACGGCAAGAGAGTCGCGCACGCCGACAGTACGAGGCGAGCAGCTTCGCGCAGTCAATACAGGGCAAAACCGAGGGAGAGCAAACCGTTGGCGGCTTGAGATGCTGCCGGCAGATCGCATGGGCTGACGGCGTGGGCCAATCGGGAAAGAAGGCCGCGTGGCGAACGTCAGTCTTCCATCACTTCTTTTTCGCGGGCTTGTGCCAGCTCGTTGGCCTGGGCTTCGTATTTTTTCGTCAGCTCCTGGATCTCTTTTTTCAGGGCGTCGCGTTCGTCCTCGGTAAGCTCCTTGGCTTTTTCCGCCTGGTCGGCGGCTTTGTTGCCGTCGCGCCGTACGTTGCGAATGGCGATTTTGGCTTCCTCGGTCAACTCTTTGATGCGCGATACCATCTTCTTCCGCACCTCGGTCGAAAGCGGCGGGATGATCAGCCGGATCACTCGGCCATCGTTGATGGGATTGAGGCCGAGTTCGCTGCTCTGGATCGCCTTTTCGATGTCTTTCAGTGTGCTGGGATCAAACGGCCGAATGACAATCTGGTTCGGCTCCGGCACGCTGATCGATGCAAGCTGCTTGAGGGGCACGCTTGAACCGTAGGCTTCGACCCGCAGCGAGTCGATCAGTCCGGGGTTCGCTCGCCCGGTACGAATCCCGGTGAGCGATGTCTTGAGAATGTGAACCGCCTTTTCCATGCGTTCTTCGACATCTAGGGCGATCTCATCGGCATTCATCGCAAGCACCTCTCGCGCATGGCTCTTTCAAGAGTGCAACCGACCGTGCAGAATCGGCCGGTCGTTTTGATTTCCGTTGTCGGTTCGGTAGGGCAGCTCTTATTCGACTCGCTGCGCATTGGTTGTTCGCACGCTCTGTTTTCGTGCACGACGCGATACGGCCCGCGTGGCGTTAGCTGGTTTTCGTCTGTTCGTCATCGCCTTGGCGTTGGAGCACCGCTTCGCTGCAAATGAGCGTACCGACGCGATCGCCGCGCACGGCCCGCTCAATGTTGCCCTCTTGCTTGTAGTTGAACACAACGATCGGCATGTCGTGCTCCATGCACTGCGCAATGGCCGTTGGGTCCATGACGCGCAAGTTTTGTTGCTGTACGTCGTGGTAGCTGAGCGTTCGATAAAGCACGGCATGCGGGTTGCGTTCCGGGTCGTCGCTATATACGCCGTCTACGCGGGTGGCTTTGAGCAGCACGTCGGCGTCGAGCTCCAGCGCGCGCTGTGCGGCGGCCGTGTCGGTGGTGACAAAGGGGCTGCCGGTACCGGCGGCCAGAATGACGATGCGTCCTTTTTCCAAATGTCTTCGAGCACGACGGCGAATGTAAGGCTCGGCCACGGCGTCCATGCGAATTGCCGACAGCAGTCGGGTTTGGCAATCGATCGACTCGAGCGCATCTTGCAATGCAAGCCCATTCATCACCGTGGCCAACATGCCCATATAGTGGGCCGTGGCTTCCTCGATGCTGGTGGTGCCGTAGGTGAATTGGGCGCCACGAAGGATGTTTCCTCCGCCGATCACGATCGCAATCTGCACGCCTTGTTCGGCGGCTTTCTTTGTTTGCCGAGCGATGAGGGCCACTTCATCCATTGCGATGCCGCGTTCGCCAGGATGTGCGAAGCTCTCGCCAGAGATTTTCAGCAACACGCGCTGTCGCTTGGGCGGATCGCAAGACGATGAAGAAGGCATGACGATCGTGATCTCCCGCGATGAATGGCCTTCAAAAAAACTGGAAAACGCCTACCACATGGTGCCCGAACATGCGGGCCAACGATCCAGCGCACCTAGCCGCGATGGCGTTGAATCTGCCGTGGCAT
>WGDQ01000270.1 GCA_015493185.1 Planctomycetaceae bacterium | reverse complement strand
GTTCTCGCTTGTCGGACGCGTTGTTCGTGTGCAGCGCCGATCGCTTCCCGACGATATGGCGCAGCGCCTCGAATTCAAAACCTACTATCGCTGTGTGTTCCGGCCCCGCGGGGTTTCGCTGCCCACTGGCGAGGCCGTCGTTTTCGCACTCGATATTCCCAAAGCCTGGAAAATCGATCAGCCGGTCGACTACCGCGCTGGTGTGCGGGGCGTGTTTGCCACGGCAGTCAAGGCAGAGGGTCCGTCCGCGTCGCCGGCGTTCACTCCGGTGTTGGTCGCGCGCCGCGTGGCGTGGTATCCCCCCGGCATTCTCGGCGATTTGAAAGTCGACGTCGGGCTGTTCGACCACATCGAGGACCGCCGGCCCATTCTGAAAAAAGAACGCGAGCCGTTCTATCAAATGTTGGCCGCCTGCGTCCGTGCTGAAGATGGCCTGCTCGACCGCATCGCCGGCGATACGGCATACAGCGTCGTGCCGCTGTTCAACGAGCCCGCCCGACAACGCGGCCGCCTGGTGGCCCTCAGCGGTACGGCCGTCTCGGCGCTGGCCGTGCGGGTCGACGAGCCCGACATCCAACAGCGATTCGGGCTGAAGCAATATTTTGAAGTCGTGATGTTCACGGACGACTCGCAGCAAAACCCGATCGTCTTTTGCGTTCCTCGTTTGCCGCCGGGCATGCCACAGGGCGAGGAAATCTTCGAGCGGGTGCGGATCGCCGGTTTCTTTTTCAAAGCCTGGGCGTATCCGCGCGCGGCAGGCGACCGCAAAGTGCAGCAAATCGCCCCGTTGCTCATCGGGCAAACGCCCCGCTGGTATCCCGCTCCGCAGCGCGGCAAGCGGGGTTTGCTGGTGGGGGTGTTGTTTGTCGTCGGCCTGCTGCTGCTTTGGTTGGTCGTGTGGCGACTGAATCGCAGCGATGCCGAGTCGTTCCGACGTCGGCTGGCGGCAAAATACGGCGCTCCCCCGCACCAGATCACGGACCTGTCGGATTCGTCCGATTTCGGCCCCTTGCCCGACGCGTCGGAGCAATCGCCCCCGAATCCTTGAAAAACCCTGTGCTACCTCCCCCCGCTTGACGGCGAGCGGGCACACGCGATACTCAGGTGCAACCGCACCGGGCGACCTTGCACAACGTACTCTGCCTACTCCTGCCGCGGCACAGCAGCCAATTGGTCCGGCCGGCGCCGCGCTGGGCTTGCGTGCTATCTGGGCCCCTGGCGTGGGTGGTTGCCATACACTGTCCGATACGAACTTCCGTTCAACCTTATACGAACGATCGAAAGGGAAATCATGCGTCGCGCGAAAATCACGATCATCGGAGCCGGCAATGTCGGTGCGACCACAGCTCATTGGTGTGCCGCCGCTGAGCTGGGCGACATCGTGTTGCTCGATATTCCCCAAACCGAAGGCATGCCGGCCGGCAAAGCGCTCGATCTGATGGAGGCCTCGCCCATCATGGGCTTCGACGCCAACATCGTCGGCACGACCAACTACGACGACACCGAAGGCAGCGACGTGGTGGTCATCACGGCCGGCATTCCGCGCAAACCAGGAATGAGCCGCGACGACCTGCTGAATACCAACGCCAACATCGTCGGCTCGGTTGCCGAGCAAATCAAACGCACCAGTCCCGATGCCTGTGTCATCGTGGTCAGCAATCCGCTCGACGCCATGGTGCAGCGGGCACAGCAAGTAACCAACTTCCCTCCTCACCGCGTGATGGGACAGGCCGGTGTGCTCGATACGGCCCGTTATCGCACGTTCTTGGCAATGGAGTTGGGCGTGAGTGTCGAAGATGTGTCGGCCATGCTGCTCGGCGGACATGGCGACACCATGGTACCGCTGCCGAGTTGCACGGCCGTGGGCGGCATTCCCGTCACGCAACTAATCGCCCCGGAGCGTCTGGAAGAAATCATCCAACGCACGCGCGATGGCGGGGCCGAAATCGTCGGCTTGCTGAAAACCGGCAGCGCCTACTATGCTCCCGGTGCCGCCACGGCACAAATGGTCGAAGCGATCGTCCGCGACAAGAAACGCCTGATTCCCGTGGCCGCCTACTGCGACAAAGAGTATGGCGTGGGCGGCTATTATGTGGGCGTGCCGGTGATTCTCGGCAGCAAAGGTGTCGAGCGCATCATCGAACTCGAACTGAGCGACAGCGAACGTGCGGCCTTCAACCAAAGCGTCGAGGCGGTGAAAAAGCTCGTCAGCCGCATGGCCGAGTTGGCCGCCGGCTGATCGCGCCACCAATCCGGCATCGGGCCACCCCGGGGTGTCCCACTCCACCACGCCGCCCTTTTCCGAAGATCGAAGGCCCGAAGACCACCTTTTTGGATCGGCCGGCGACACGGTACCGGTAGCGCTCCGGTCGCAGCAGCACGCACCTCTCGGTTGGTGTTCGCCCCACGGTATTGGTGCGCGCGGGCATCGGCTCGACCGTGCTACGACGCGAGCCGTTTACCGTGCCTCGGTATCTGGGCTGTCACCGCCACTGCGTTGGTGGGCGATTGCACCGCTGTTTCCCGGCTTGCGCCGTTTTCTTCGTTTTCTTCATTCACCGGTCCTGTTTTCTCTTTTTCGGGCTCGCGCTATGCCGCGCCGGGCGTTTCTTTTGCCGCGGCCGCCCGCGCCCGATGCGCTGCGCTTTCCGGCGTCCTGGGCCATTTGTGCTGCGCCTCTGCTGGAGTTGCGTACGCTGCCTTGCTTGCCCCCTCGTTGCGGATTGCCGTGTTGCGGCGCGGGTCACGGCGGCTGATCTTGATCCGTTCCGGCGTGCCACTATACTGCCGCCCGCTCTTCACGTTTTCCCTCGGTATGGTTCGCTGCCGGCGTTCCACGCAGCCGCATTCGAGCGGTCGTATCTCGTCGTCTGCGCTCATGGAGCCACACAGATCACGAGATTCTCCGCTCACCGTGCGCCGCAGGGGCGTCGTGGGAACCGCCGGTGCGGCATCGGTTCCGATCGGCACAATGCCTCTGTCGGTGGTGAAAGTCGGCGGCTTTTCACACCACGCACGCCGGCTGCGCGATTGTCGCGACAACGACCGGGGTTTCCGATACCCGGTGCGGTTGGCCCGGACAAAGCATCGATCAACAAACGAACAATCTCATGCACGGACGCATCGAGCATCGCTTCTTCTGCGCGGTTCGCACGGTCGCACTGGTCACGGCATGCCTTTGCGTCTTGTCCGCAGCGGCGCCGGCCGAAACGCGTTGGGTCGATCAGGTTCAGTGGGAACCCTTCCGCTGTCGGGCCGATTTTCCATTGGTCGATTGCCAGGCTCTGCTGAAAGAACTGCGCTTGCTGCAAAACGACATCGCCACGCAGCTACAGCTCGAACCGGGCGACGATGAAGAAGCCATCGAACTGTTTCTTTTTCGCGATCAGCAAACATACCGTCGCTATTTGCACGAGAATTTCCCTGGTGTGCCGATGCGGCGGGCCCTGTTCATCAAACATCGTGGGCCCGGCATGGTGTTCGCGTACCGCAGCGCTGCAATGGCCACCGACCTGCGTCACGAAGCCACGCATGCCTTGTTGCACGGCCGCTTTCATCGCCTTCCCTTTTGGCTCGATGAGGGGCTGGCCGAATACTTCGAAACGCCACGCGATCAGCGTCGCACCGGCAGTCCGCACCTTCGGTTCGTTCGCCATCGCTGCCGCGCCGATCAGGTGCCGCGGCTCGATCGGCTCGAAGCGATTCGTCATATCCAGCAAATGAATGCCGACGCCTATCGCGACTCGTGGGCCTGGGTTCACTTCATGCTGCACGGCCCACCCGCAGCGAATCGGGCCTTGCTGCAATACCTGGCCGACCTTCGCAGCCGAGGCCCTATCGAGCCGCTCGATCGTCGGTTGCACCGATCGGTTCCGCATCTTGAACGCCGTTTCGTCCAACATTTCACCACGTCGTTCGATTGAATCGTCGGCTGAACGGAGCCACAGTTCCATGCCTGTTCCCGTCGTGTTACGCTGCTTCGGCCCGATGTGCCATGTCGGGCGGGTTCTGGCCGGCCTTCTTGTTTTCGCAGTCGCGGCACAGGCTGACGAGCAGCGCGTGCTCGGGCGCTACTGGCCGGCCGAGTATCGTGTGGCGCTCGGGCAGGTGGATCACACCCCTTGGACGCGGTTGTTGCAAATCTATTGCGACGATCGTGGCAACGTCGACTATGGCGCGTGGAAGGCCGAGTCGACCGACTTGCGGGCTCTCGACACCTATCTGATTTCCTTGTCGCGAGGCTCGACCGACCTTCCCGCCAAAAAAACCGAGCGGCTGGCCTTCTGGATCAACGCCTACAATGCGCTCGTCGTGCGCGGCGTGCTTGATGCATACCCGATCACCCGCATCGACCCGCGTGGCACGGCCCGCCTGGGCTACGACATCTGGCGCGATTTGCAATTGCGCGTGGGCGACCAGGCGTACAGCCTCGATCAGATCGAGCAGCAGCAATTGCGGCCGCTGAGTGATTTCCGCGTCCACTTCGCAATTTGCAAAGCCTCGAAAGGTTCGGCGCCGCTTCTCAGTCGCGCCTACACCGCCCAACGGGTCGACTCGCAGCTCGCGCAACAGGCCCGCAAGTTTTTCGCCGACCGAAGCCGCTTCCGCTACGATCTGACGACCCGCCGCATTCGCCTTTCGCCATTGCTGAAGTGGTACGCCGACGACTTCGGCAGCTCTCCGCAAGCTCGCATGCAGGCCATCGCTCCCTACTTGCCCACCGAAGATGCCCGCCGGCTGGCCCAAAGCGGTCGTGCCATCGTTTCGTTCCTGAGTTTCCAACGCGCGCTCAACGACACCCGCAGCGTAGCAGCGCGCTTTAGCGGTAGGCGGTTCTAGACGTGAAGGTTTCCCACGGTACGTTCCGCATTCGGCTTTCGCCCGGCTTGCCACGCCATAGGCTGTAAGGTGGAGGAACTGGGCGGGGTCGGGTAAGCAGCTTTTCACCGGTCTGGAATCGCGTCGTTTGAAAAAGCCCCGAAAACGGCTCCAACGAGCACGATTTCCCGCAGCCGACCTTGCCGCTACGAGCAACCTCTGGTAATTAGCCGCCTTGCCACGCAGTGCTTACAGCAGAGCAAACCGTGACCGTGGGAATCGTGTCCCTGCGGGGGCCGACGCGTCCGACGGCCAACGGCTGCATAGGCCAAAGGCCAAAACGGGGCGTATCGATCGGCTGCTGCATACGCCAAGAGCGAGGAATCAGGCATCCCAAACGCATGATCGCCCATGCGGCACCGGGCGGTGCTCGCTCACGATCATTCTCAGGACGAAAAGGATGGAGTCGATGAAACTACGATGGTTGTTAGCCGTGGGTGTGGGCGGGCTGCTGCTCGGTGGATGTTACGGTGGAGCGATGTGTCCCACCTGCGGGAGCGGTGCCCCCGCCTATGGGCCCACCTATTCGACGCCGTCTTATGGCACGCCTTCGTACAGCGCGGCGCCCCCGGCCGGTAGCTACACGAGCCCCCCGGCTGCTTCGGCCGCCCCGGCACCCTCTCCAACGCCTGCCCCCGGTTCGTCCTACCAAGGCTCGGGAAGCCGGTAGCTCGCGCGCTTTGTAAGTCGTGCGACGCAAACCATTTGCGCCGTGTGCTGGGGCTTCGTCGGTTGTGCTGCGCGCCGGCCCGTTCGGTCGGTGGCGTAAAATTAAAATGCGCTGTCGGCCGACGTACGCGCTTGCCGCGCCGGGCACGAGCGAAACATCTGCCGGCTCGGGGGCGTTCGGTCTGGCGGCTTCCCCGGAGCGTCGGAGGCCCCGTTGCTCCGCGTCAGGTCCGGCGGGCGGGGGTTTTGCTTGTCTTGCTCGCACGGACTCCACATCGTTCGGGAAAACCTGAGAACGATCGGTTCCGGCACACCGGCGCTTGTCGTTGTGCGGGGCCACGTTCCGAACAGGCTCTTTTCCAAATCCTGTCTTATCCGTCCCTTTTCCACATTGCCGCGACACCGCAGGTACCATGTGCTGTTGCGCAAAGGCGTTGCCGTGCGCTTATGGCGCTCATAGGGCTGCCTCGGCTCGGTCGAGATCGCGCAAGGCGGTCGGAAACCTACGACGCCCCACGTTTGTGGCGCCGCAGGAATGCCTGCGATGTCGTCTTGCCGCTCATTGGGCCGATCTGAGGCCCGCGACTTGAAAGGACCGCTTCAGCCCCCGATGCGTTTTGGACGATAAGGACCGATTGGGAGGGTTTTTCGCAATGCGCGCTTGGCATGGCTATGGAGCATACAGCGCGGCCGTGGTGCTCGCACTGCTGTGGTGCCTGCCCGAGCGTGTGTCGGTACGCCATCCTCTCGATTCTCAGCGGCTCTATGCCGTTCAAGTCGACGCTCAGGTCGCTACGTTCGATCTGCCGTTCGAAAAGCCGACCGAAAAGTATCTTGTGATTGTCGCCAATTTGGCGACCGATCCGGCCCCGGCCACCGTGCGGTTTCGTTCGCAACCGACCGATTCGGTCGAGCTGCTGCCGCTACGGGCCGTTTCCGTCGCGTCGCGCAAGCTCAAACCACCCTATCGTGCGTCGAAGCCGGCGCGACCGCACAACGACGCGCCGCGCATGCGATGCTTTTACCTGCCGATTTCACCCCAAGCTGCCGACAATCCTCGCGCCTATCAACGGGTCGACGGCGTCCTTCGGCCCGTAGCACGCCGTCGACCCGCTGATAGGCACGAGGATTGTCGGCAGCTTGGGGTGAAATCGGCAGGTAAAAGCATCG
>WGDQ01000269.1 GCA_015493185.1 Planctomycetaceae bacterium | reverse complement strand
GCGGATGTCTGGCCTTCGTCGAGCAATCTATGAACACACACCTCCCGCAACCGCTCGGTCGCCTTCTGAGGTTTTCTGCAACCGAAAGGCCCGAGTGCCACGCCGCGAGGTTGCGTATCGCCCCGGCTTACTAAGCCATCCGACCGCAAGGGGCGGCTCGCAGCCTGTGAAAACAGGTCCGATGCGCCCACTGGTTGCGGCGTCGTGGTGCCGGTGGCCATTTGCCACGGCAACAGTCGGTGGCTCCGACACGAATGGGCACGATCGCGGTGGCGTGATATGTTGAACGGACCCCCAATCCGTGCGGGGCACGATCAAGCGCCGATCGTCAACGCTACCCATTCACCGAGCAATTGCCATGTTGGCCGAACCCCCAACCACGCCTTACGACTTGCGGTTCTCGATCGCCGGCATCCCGGTTCGCGTGCATCCGCTGTTCTGGCTCGTGGCGTTGTTTCTCGGGCTTGGTCCCCGCGAAGACCCGAAACTGGCCATTATCTGGGTGGGCGTCGTCTTCGTGTCAGTATTGGTTCACGAGTTGGGTCACGCGCTGACGGCTCGTAGCTTCGGCTATCATCCACGCATCACGTTGCATGGTTTTGGCGGTCTGGCTTCGTACGAACCAACGCGTTACGACCCGGCGCGGCAAATCACCATCACCATCGCGGGCCCGCTGGCCGGCTTCCTGTTTGCCGCGGTGATTGTGGGCGTGTTGATGTTGCTCGGATACGAGCTGCACTTTTTCGGTCGCCGACTGACCCGGGGCGAGCCGATTCCGAACCTGTATGCCTACGTACTGGTGCACGATCTGCTGCTGGTCAACATTTTTTGGGGCGTGATCAACCTGTTTCCCGTGCTACCGCTCGACGGCGGCCAGATCGCCCGCGATATCTTGCTACGGTTTCATCCGCGGCAAGCCATTCCCACGGCCTATCAGCTTTCCATGATCACGGCCGCCGCCCTGGCCATTTTCAGTTTCGTCCGCTTGGGCAGCTTTTTCATGAGCCTGTTTTTCGGCTATCTGGCTTATGCCAGCTTCGTCACCTGGCAGTCGTATCAGCGCAGCTCGTTCCGCGGTCGATGATCGTTGATCGCAAACAAACGGGTACCGCTGCCCGGCGTGGCGGCGGTTTGCCACGACAACCTCTCGATGGATAGACCATCACGCTTTGAGCATCGACTCGTTTTGCTCGGGGCCAGTAACCTGACGCGCTGGTTTCCGTGGCTGGTCGATCAGGCAGCCTTGGCCACGACGGCACCGCCCTGCGACGTTTTGGTTGCCATGGGCTACGGACGAAGCTATGGGGCCGCAAGCCGACTGCTCGTGCGCAACCTGCCCGGCATTCTATCTACGGATCTGTGGCGGGCACTCGACAACGGCCAGCGCGTGCCGACTACCGCCTTGCTCACAGACATCGGCAACGACCTGATGTACGGTGTGCCCGTCGAGCAATTGCTGGGCTGGATTGCCGACTGCGTCGATCGCCTCGAACGGCACGCGCCGCGCGTCGTCGTTTCGCTGCCGGCGATCGACCATCTGCCCCGAATGTCGCCGGCGCGATACTATCTGGCCCGCACAATCTTATTTCCTGCCTGCCGTTTGAGTTACGACGAAGCCCTCGACCGGGCCGCGAGCCTGCACCAGGGGCTGCTCGCGCTCGCGTCATCGCGCCGCGTGGCTACGGTTTGCCAACCGGCTGACTGGTACGGGCTCGACCCCATCCACCCGCCGCGATCCGGAGCCATCCGGCTCTGGCAAGCGCTGTTTCGCGCCGTGGATTGGCCCTATGGACCGATCGTTACGGAAGACATTGCCACGATGAGCGTCCGGCCTCAGCGATTGCCGTGCCGCGTGAGGCCCGCGAGGTGTTGGTGGTTTGGCGCGGAGCGAACCGTCGTTCAGCCCGCTGTTTGTTTCGCCAACGGAACAACCATCTCTTGCTATTGAACGAAGCCCGTCGGGCGGACAACCGTCCCCGTTTTCCGCAGCGGCTTCGCGACGCGAGGCACTCGGCACTCCGATAGCCTGCTCAAGGTGTGCCGCTACAAAACGCGGCGCACTGTCAGCAGCCACATACCCACTGGTGTGCAACCGATGACCGCGAACCGTATGTGCAAAAGCTATCTGATCGCATCTTGTAACGCAGCGAACGCTCAGCCTGGCAACAGGTCTGTATCGGTTCGCCGAACAACACAGCCCGCTTTTCTTTCAAAGCAAGTTTGCGGCGCACGACGCGCGCCGCGTGGTTTGTCGGCGCACGATGCGCAGCATGAACGGAACGACAAAACAACAATCATTCGACGAAGTGATTCATCGCATGCGGAAACGAGAACCGCGCGTTGGTCGCTACGCGCCGGTTGGTCGAGCGCGACGACTTCACGTATCAGAAAAAAACGCGTGCCAGAATTGGGAAAACGTGTTGCACAAATTTCGAGAATCCGTACAAATAATGATCAGAGTTGCTAGCATTCATGCGACTTCGTTTCGCTTATCGCGCGACGGGTTGGTTGAGTAGCGCGTCGTGAGTTGGAGCGAAGCAAAATGAAACGGGAGGTTTTTGTTTTGTTCAAGGTGAGAGGCGTCGATGGTCCTGATCTTCGGATCGGAGATCGCCCGACGACACTCGCCGCGAAACTTTTTTGAAGGAGGACGTAGTCGTGGCCAAGAAGAAGAAGGCTGCCAAGAAGAAGACAGCCAAGAAGAAGGCTGCCAAGAAGGCGACCAAGAAGAAGGCCGCTAAGAAAAAGACGGCCAAGAAGAAGGCGACCAAAAAGAAGGCCGCCAAGAAGAAGACGGCCAAGAAAAAAGCAACCAAGAAGAAAGCCGCTAAGAAGAAGACGGCCAAAAAGAAAACGGCCAAGAAAAAGGCCAAGAAGAAGCGCTGAATTCGGACCGCGTATTCAACAGGTGGCCGAACGCGGTCCACCGGAATTCAGCAATTCTTCCGGACGAAAAAGCCGGTCGAGGTCAATGCCTCGGCCGGCTTTTCGCGTTGGAAACCCGCTCGGCACGCCCGCCGGCCACTCGCCCTCGATACCCAACATATCGCCCTGCGCGACAGGGTCAGCCACGACCCCTCGTAGAGGCCGATCCCCTCAGCCCGGTTATCTGCCCCCGCTCCCCCGAGATCGACACCTTTATCGGCCTCGTCGAGCGGCGGCCCCAACGGCCCCCGCGTCGTTTCCGCAGCGGCGACCATCTGGACGATGTGTTGGCCAGTTTTTCGACCATTGAACCGGCGCTCTGGCACCAGCGCCGCCGGCCCGATCAACCCAGCACTGAAAGGGTCGGCAGCGGAGGTTCGGCCCGACGCTGATCGGCCAGGTTCTTCACCAGGCGGTAAACGATCGACTCCAGACAGGGGGCCAGGTGCTCGTCGTCGAAGACCGCCGCGGCCTTGCCCTGATCGCCCCGAATGCGAATCTGCATGTTGATGGGCACCTCGCCTAAGAACGGCACCTCGAGTTCTTCGGCCCGTGTTCGCGCGCCTCCGCTGCCGAAAATGTCGTATCGCTTGCCGCAGTCGGGACAGATGAAGTAGCTCATATTCTCCACCATACCCAACACCGGAATGTTCACTTTGCGGAACATGGCGATGGCTTTCACAGCATCGAGCAGCGCCACATCCTGAGGCGTGCAAACCACCACCGAGCCAGTCAGCGGCAGCAATTGCGAAAGCGTCAGCGCGATGTCGCCTGTGCCCGGCGGCAGGTCGATGACCAGATAATCGAGCGGGCCCCAATCGGTATCGCGCAAGAATTGCGTGATGGCCCCGTGCAGCATGGGGCCTCGCCAAACAACAGCTTCGCCGGGCGGCACTAGAAGGCCCATCGACATCACCTTTAGTCCGTCGGCGTCGATCGGCTGAATTCGATTTTCTACGACCTCGGGCCGTTGGTTCACGCCGATCAAGTGCGGCACGCTGGGGCCATAAACATCGGCATCCATCAGGCCCACGCGCGAACCCGCCCGTTTCAGACCATAGGCCAAGGTGGTGGCAATCGTGCTTTTGCCAACGCCCCCTTTGCCCGAACCAACGGCGATCACGCTTTTCGCCGTGAGCCCGATTTCGCCGATTTTTTCCGGGGGTCGTTCGTGTGCAGCAACGTCGATTTCCACCTGCTTGAGCTGCGGAAAGCGCTGCCGGAGCAGTTGGTCCAGTTCCTCGCGCACGCTCGGCCACAACACCGCGCTGTGGGTTGTCAGCCCAAGTGTCAGTTGCAAACGATCGCCATCGAGTCGCAGGCTATGCACCTGCTCCATCTTGACGATGCTGCGTCCCGTTTCGGGATCGGGAAATTCATCCAATACCGCACGAACCGCGGCCTCGTCGGGTTGCTGTCTGGCATCCATCGTTGTTTTTTCCTCCGATCCTTCGCCGACATTTTGGGAAAACGATGCCCAAAGGTCGCACGAAGCGGTTTGTCGTTCGTCAAAACAATTTGCTGTATTCTACGTAACGCGGTGCAATGCGGTCTGGCACGCTCGTTTTGGCTTTTGCGGAAGTTTTTGTTCTGTTGTCGTCCGATCGTCCGTTCCAACGATGGAGCATCGCAGATGCCCGCTGCGATTGCGGTTCTGGCCGGCCCAACAGTCGCCCTCCGGGCACTTTGCTGACGTGCGGCGTTTCGCAGTGGTGTTCTGGTCGGTCAGGCGCTGCTCACAGCTTTGGAATGCGGTGTGTCTGGTTCTAGGTCTCCGGCTTGTGACCCCTTGCCGCGTTGATCCAGGGCAACCGCATACGAATGCGTTCGATCGGATCGGTCGGTACCGACGGC
>WGDQ01000268.1 GCA_015493185.1 Planctomycetaceae bacterium | reverse complement strand
AAACGAAGCAGGCTGAAGGCAAAGGAGGCTACGCCAAGGCGCTGGACGAAGAATTTTACCGACGGCAGCGCGAAATGATGTTGCGCGTGGTAGCTGAGAGTGATGTTGTCATTACCACGGCTGCCGTGCCTGGCAAGAAAGCTCCCATTTTGCTGACCCGCGAGATGGTGGAGCAAATGAAATCGGGGTCGGTGGTGATCGACCTGGCCGCTGAACGGGGCGGCAACTGCGAGTTGACCAAGCCCGGCGAAACGGTTGTCGAAGGCGGCGTGTCGATCGTCGGGCCAATGAATCTGCCTTCGACTCTGTCATTTCATGCCAGCCAAATGTACGCGCGCAATCTGTCCACTTTCCTGTTGCATCTAGCACCGGAGGGCTCGATTCAGTTGGACCTGGAAGACGAGATCATCCGCGAGACATTGCTCTGCCGCGACGGCGATGTGACGCATCCGATGGTTCGTGAACGATTGGGATTGGAGGCCGTGGTGCAGGAGCCGACTGCCCAAGAAAAGCCTTCACCAAGCGAAGGCGCAGCAGAGTCGGATGAAACGAAAAGCGAGGAGGCGAGCTGATGGACGCACATACGCTCGTAATCGGTTTGACGGTCTTTGTGTTGAGTATCTTCGTGGGGGTGGAGATCATTACGAAGATACCGCCAACGTTGCATACACCGCTGATGTCAGGGTCCAACGCGATTTCGGGCATTACGTTGATCGGTGCTCTGCTCTCAGCAGGATCGCAGCACACGGCTTTAACCGCACTGCTGGGAACGTTGGCCGTTGTTCTGGCCACGATCAACGTTGTGGGTGGGTTTCTGGTAACGCATCGCATGTTGGAAATGTTCCGCCGAAAAGACTGAAGTTCGGAAGATGCAAGAACTACCGAGTTGGCTCATCGATCTGTTCTATTTGGTGGCGGCTGCGCTGTTCATCCTTGGTCTGAAAGGGCTGACAAGGCCACGGACCGCAGTGCGCGGGAATATCACGGGGGCCTGCGGTATGTTGCTGGCCGTCGTGGTGACGTTGCTGGACCACCACATCATCGATTTCCGTTGGATTTTGCTCGGCCTGGCGATCGGTACGGCCGTTGGTGTGATACTGGCCTTGAGAATCCAGATGACTGCCATGCCGCAGCTTGTCGCTCTTTTCAATGGCTTTGGTGGCGGGGCCTCGGCACTGGTGGCTGGCGCGGCGCTCATCGAAGCGATTTCGGCAGCAAGTCAGCCAGAAGCAGTTGGGTTAACGGCCGCAAACCTGGTGGCCACGGCGGCATCGGGACTGATCGGTGCGGTAACGCTTACCGGCAGTCTGGTGGCTTTTGCCAAACTGCAAGATCTCATCTCATCCGGTGCCACGAGCTTTCCGGGGCATCAAGCGGCTAACGCGCTGCTGGCCGCTGTGGCGTTGGGGCTGGCCGCTTGGCTTGTGGGTGATCCGAGTGGATCGGGCAGCTATTGGTTGCTCGTTGTCGTGGCGTCGGTCCTGGGCGTGTCGCTCGTGCTGCCGATTGGCGGGGCCGATATGCCTGTGGTAATCGCCCTGTTGAACAGCTATTCGGGACTGGCGGCAGCGGCGACGGGCTTCGTGTTGAGCAACAACGTGCTCATTATTTCCGGCGCGCTGGTTGGGGCCTCGGGCGTGATTCTGACGAAGATCATGTGCGAGGCGATGAACCGATCGCTGTTCAACGTTTTGTTCGGCGTGATGGCGCCTAGCGAAGAAGGTGCCACGGCAGACGAAGTATATGCCGGCAAGATCAAGAGCACGTCGGCTGAAGAGGTTGCTTTATTGTTCGATACGGCGCGTCGCGTGATGATCGTGCCCGGCTATGGTATGGCTGTAGCGCAGGCTCAGCATGCTGTACGTGATTTGACCAAATTGCTCGAATCGCGTGGTTGCGAAGTGCTGTTTGCTATCCATCCGGTGGCTGGTCGCATGCCCGGCCACATGAACGTGCTATTGGCCGAAGCCGACATTCCGTATGACAAGCTCAAAGACCTCGACGAAGCGAATCCACTGTTTGAGCAGACCGATATCGCACTGGTCATTGGAGCCAACGACGTCGTCAACCCGCTAGCTCAAACCGACCCGAACAGCCCTATCGCCGGCATGCCGATTTTGGAAGTCGGCAAGGCACGCACAGTCGTGGTTGTCAAACGAAGCTTGAGCCCGGGCTTTGCGGGGATTCCGAACCCGCTGTTTGCGGCGGATAACACATTGATGCTTTTCGGCGACGGGCAAGCGGCCGTTCGCGAGCTGATCGCTGCTTTGAAGGAACTGTGAGCATTCGCGAAGGTCTAGGCCGTTTACGGACAACCACCGATATCGAGCGCCAGTCTTTTGCGTAGGTACGGGGAATCCGCCCCCCCAGCGGCTCAGGAGGCACTTGGGACAGGTTATCCGCTCCCCGAACCACCAAGGGCACCGGTCATCATGAGGTGTGGCCCTCGGTGCCGGGAAGAAAAGAGTGGTGGCGCGTCGGTCGCCCGCTTCAGTGCATTTCCGTCTCGCAGGTGCCAATGCCCGGGCGGTAGAAGTTGAATTGCACGTTCGGATGATCTGCAAGCAGCGACATGGGCACCGAAGTGTCGGCGATGCCTTTAGAGATCATCAAGGTCGTAAGCCGCATCCCGAATGGGCTGTCGTGCATTCCGGCCTGCCAGATGCTGACTTTTTCGGCTTGCCAGGTTTGCACGGGGCCGACGGTAATCGCCTGCGAGGGCACCAGCGTGACATTGCCGCCACCGCTGGTGCGAGCATTTTGAATCAGTGTAATCGGATGCAGGTCGACGACGCGTGTTGATAGCTTACGGTACTCTTCAGGCGGCGGGGGTTCGTCGATCCATCGACCTGTGCGCGGCAGAGGGTCGTTGAATGCCCAGTGCTTGACCTCGCCTTGTCCGCCTTGCATCACGGCGCAGCGAACGCTTTCCCAACTGGCAATGTAGGGGCCAACATCTGCCGCAGGAAAGTGCAGATGTGCGTCCGGCATCCGCAATTTTGGATCGATGCGGTCAAAACAAAGCTCACGATCGGCTCGCTCGAACGACAAAGGATGCGACAGCGGTACTTCACGCCCGTTTTGATACCATTCATCCATGCCCCAGAAGTGCGCGCTGCGAATATCAAGCTGTAGTGAGTTGACAATTTGGGCCACAAGCGGTAATTGCTCGGTAGGGCCAATCGGTCCGCAGATGCCAACCGGATTGTCGTCGGTTGATTGCTTCCAGGCCTCGACGTATTCGAGTGCCTCGGCTAGATAGAATTCTTCGAGCGTGTCGTAGGCGACAATTTGGAAGCCAGGGCGCGATAGCTGAAGCAACTGTTCAGCCGAAAGCGCTGCGGCATCGCGCAGAAGTTCATCATCGAGCGTCGTGTAGTCCCACCACCCTTTAGCCACCAGGCTTTCGCGTCGAGCCATCGAATTGCATACTCCTTGGAAGGCCGTCAGCCCACGCAACATATTTTGATTTTGCTGGGCCCGTCCGGTTGCTCTTTTTCACCGTAACATAATGCCACCTTGTCCAATGTAGCCGGAAGGTCGGAAAGGCGGGCTCTTTCGAAGAGCCGTCACCGCAAAAAAGCAACGCCGGCGACAGAAAAACGATTGCAGCATCAACGCTGTTTTTACCAGCGAGACGGCCTGGGCTCAATCGCTTGCTTTGCGATCACGGAAGATGTGGGGGCGGTTCGTGATGGACACCCTCGTGGCTACAGCCCGTCGTGTATAGTCGGTTGCTGCCGTGCCAGACAGACAGAGCTGTACTGACTACGCGATGCTTGCGAAAAACGAGGAACGCGAGTCGATCGGAAAAGGCGATACCTCTTCGATGTCGCAGGAGCTAGCCCGATCATTCGAGAAAGAGGGGCACAGCGTGGTTCTGCGTCGATCTGCCTGTCAAGCAGCGCGTGAGACCGTGGTGCCTTTTGTTGCAGTGGACCGGCGCCGCGTAGCTGTGGCGCAAATGAAGAGATCGTTGATGTTCGCGGTTGTACCATGAGGAACGTGTCGTACGTTAACCGTGTGGCAGTGCGGTGTGAGCCAACGGTTGAGTTCCTGAGGCGAAAACCATCGCTCCCAGGGCGCGCAGACCGACAACGGCTGGTACTTGCGGTCTTTGTCGATGATGAGCAATGTTCCCCCGGGGCGAAGCACGCGGCATAGTTCGTCGACAGCTCGTTGCGGCAGCAGCGAGTGTTCGAGTGCCTCGATGCATAGCACCGCGTCAAAGCTTCCATCGTCGGCCGGAATATTCAGTAGATCACCCCAACGGCGCTGCACCGTTCGTGGCAGGCGAGCAAGGAGTCGACGCGAGGGGTCGATGCCGGTTAGGCTGGCCTGAGGGAGCCACTCGTGAAGATGTTTCAGGAAACGGCCCGAACCACATCCCACCTCTGCAAGGCGAACGCCGGCCGGCAAAGTTCCGGCCCATTGCCGCGCAGCTTGCAACCGGCCATCGTGCGAGGCAACCGCATCGGGCAGCGGATCATGGGCGTCGGGCAAACTGAACGACGAAAACGTTTCCAGCCGAGCGGCTTCGAGAAAATGCAGCGTTGACCAAACACAAGGTTCGGCTGGCCGGGCAGATCGAGTTTGGGGGCTGCGAGCAGGTATTGCGCCGTCGGCCGACTGGTGGCGCCGAAACCAATTCATAAGGCGAGTGGCCGGCTGATGGCATCGAGCGCGATACCAAACAGCAGCGAGGTGGGCCATGGCCCGTGCTGATAGGGGCCGACCATTTACCAGGTCGTGCAGCAAACCGTCGCGATGTTGGGTGGCCTCGAGCATTCGCAGTACGGCCAACGCGGAATCATGCCAGCCGAGTTCGAGAAGCGCATCGAGTTGGCAAATCAGCACGAAGTCGTTGCCCACAAGTGGCGCGGCGTGAAACTGACTCACAAGACGACGAGTCGCCCGGTCGGCCGCTATTCTCCAATCCTCCTGTCCGAAACGTCGAACAGAATAGCGAAGAGGTGGCAGCGCCGTAAGCAAAAACGTAGCGGGCGCCCAGCGGTCGAGTGGTTGTCCTTGGCGAGGCATAGCAAAACGACCGTCAGGACCAATTGAGGATGCAAGCCATTGAGCTGCCCGGAAAGCATGGTCTGCTCCGTGGTCGCAAGCCGCCCGATCGTCCAGTGTCAAGAATGCTCTTAGAGCAAGCGCTGTGTGATAGATGGACCAACCTTGCCCCGTAGCATCTGGCAACGCCCCGTCGTCGCGTTGCAGAGCAGTCAGGCACGTAAGGCACTTCGTGGCGGCTTCATGTTCACCAAGACGCGAGAAAACAATGGCAGCCTGTGCGGTTAGTCCAGGACAGTAGTCGCCCGGTCGTCCGTTGGGAGTGAAGCCCCCGTTGGGCAGTTGATGTAGCTTCAGCCAATCGACTGCCGCCTCTACCGCCAAGCCAGCGGCAAAAGGGCCCTGGTTAACAAACTTTCGTCGAGCACGACGATGGATCGCGCTGGCACCACGCCGCCACCAGGACGAGTGATGCGATCCGCCGTCGTCGGGTGCGATCAAATCTGTTGTTCGCCGGGGTATGGGCGAGCCAGACCTTGTTGACGAGCCGGCTTCCCGTTGTAGGCGTCGTCTGTCGAAAAAACCGTCCATGGCATGGCCCTCGTGCTGGACTTGAACGCCTCAAGTGGCCAGAAAGATGGAGCGACAAAAAGCGGCCACCAGATCATTACGGGGGTGTGTCGCCATTTGGCCTGAAAGTTCGCGGTTGGGATCAAATCGGATGTGCTGGGCATTGGGCAGCAGCGGTTGTCGTGTTTCTGCCCGAGGCATGTCTTGGTTTTCTCATCCTTGGTACGGTGCCTGTGGCGATTCGAGCTGTGCGATCTCGTGGAGAAGCAGGCGGAGTTGCGTCTGAGGGAGGGCCGTATTATCGGGTTTGTCGTTCATGCGACCAATGCCAGTTTTTGAGGCGAATTCATGCATCGAGTGCTGAGGATGGCGATGCTGCTTTTCTGACCGAATGCACGGCAATTCCCAGCTTCATATCGAAGTGGAACGGCCCACCGTCAACCAAAGGGAGCATGAACCGCCGTATCGACGCAATGCGTGGTCGGCTGGCAGCCCATGGCGGGCAAAGACGGCGGGGTGTATGTTCGGTCGGCGCTGGGATAGTCGGCGCGCATCGGCGTCGCAGGTTCTACTTGATGCGCGTGTTGTCAGCCGACATGGTGAGTGGAAGCGTTCAACGTCGACGGTTGGCCATGTGCCAGACGCCAAATCCGCCCGGAACGCCGCGTGTTTTGGCCTCCAGTGGTGGTGTCCCCGACTTTGCACGCTTGCCGCGGGTGGTATGTTGGATGCTAGCCCCGGGAAGTAGTGCTTTTCAGAGGCACCCACGATGCCTGTTCGGCAGCACGATCGGGGCCCTCGGGCGATGCTGGAATATAGATATTGATGGCGTAGCCGATGCGTTGCCACGTCATGGATTCATTATGATTTTTCTCCGCGTTGAGGTTGGATCGGTGAGTGATTCGCGGTGTTTTTTGCAGGTGGTGACAACAACGGGTACCAAGGCAGACGCCGAGCAAATTGCCCGACGTCTGGTTGAACAGCGGCTAGCCGCGTGTGTTCAAATCGTCGGGCCGATCACGAGCGTCTACCGTTGGCAGGGAAGAGTGGAATCCGCGGAGGAGTGGCTTTGCATCGTGAAAACTACCGGCGGGCGCTACGCCGACGTTGAAAAGGCGATTCAACAAACGCATCCATACGAGGTTCCGGAGATCCTGGCTTTCGAAATACACGAAGGCTCGAGCGACTATCTTGATTGGTTGCGCCATCAGGTTGAAGAAAAACGAACCGCGTGAGTCTATAAAGCTGATTGAACGAAGGTTTTCTCATGCGTTTTTTCCACGCAACGGTGCATTCGTTTGCGGCGACCAGGACAGTGGGTGACCTGGGCCGCGACACGAAAATCTTGCGAGACGATTCAAGCGTGGCTGATGATTTTACGGAGGCTGAAGTTTCAGCAGCGGTCGAATCGAGTCCCAACCCGCTGGCGAGCCTGTCCCCATTCGATTGCACATTCGAAGAAGCATACACGGCGTTGGAAGCGTTGCCTGGCTTGCTCATCGAACCAGATGGTTCGTTTGTTTGGGGATCGCCCGGCGGGCGGCGCGGGTGGCGGCTCGACGGTGTTTTGTACGATGCGCATGGTCGGTTGCAGTTTGTCGAACTGAAAGGTTGCTGCTCACGCGCAGCGCTCGACCAATTGCTTGCGGCACTGGGCTGGCCTGAGCGGCAGGTAGTCTTTCAGCTAGTCGAGCAAGGCGTCTTTCTCGACGAGGTTCGCTTCCGGTGCGAGTTTTTCCCAGAGGAGGCGTGCGATTCGCCATAGGCGCGACCGACGTGCTCTCGAGAGTTAGAAGCCGACGGCGAAACGCTTTGTGGTAAACACCCCCCTGGAACAGAATCTCGTGACTTGGATAGACGGTACTCCCCGGCGCGTGTCGCAGACCGCACTTGGTTGGGATACATCGTCTTGCAGCCCTGCTTCGCAACCCAGGAAAGGCGAACGGTGCCTTCTGGAACCGTAGTTGCCGGCAAAAATTGCGGCGTTCTCGCACGCGCTACTTGTTTTCGCCGGGGCGCTTTGTCATGATCGCGACTCATCGGAATGCAGGCGACTTCATTGCGAGGTACCAGAAGCATAGAAAGGTTTGCGATGGCGGAACCGGGAAATCGTCCGTTGGTCGGGATCGTGATGGGCAGCTCGTCGGACTGGGAAACGATGCGGCCAGCATCTGAAACACTCGAGTCATTTGGCATATCTCATGAGTGCCTTGTGATTTCGGCACATCGAACGCCTGAAAAAATGACCGAGTATGCAACTACGGCTGAGCAGCGCGGACTGAAGGTAATCATCGCCGGAGCTGGCGGCGCGGCCCATTTGCCGGGTGTGGCTGCTGCGCAAACGCTGTTGCCGGTGTTGGGGGTTCCAGTGAAAAGCGATGCGCTTTCCGGAATCGATTCGCTGCTGTCCATTGTTCAAATGCCGGGCGGAATTCCCGTGGGCACGTTAAGCATCGGGCGAGCTGGCGCAAAGAATGCCGCGCTGCTCGCCGTTGCGATGCTTGCCAACGATGATCCGTCCTTGCGGGAGAAGCTGCGAGAATTCCGCCGTCAGCAAGCGGAAAAGGTGGCTGCTGCAAAATTGCCTCCCGAGGATGGGTGAGTTCTCGCCGTTCGCCAGCGGCTCGGATCGAGTGCGTGTGATGGCGTCAGGTGGGGATCTTAGGTGTCTTAATGGACCACCGCTTGCCGAAACACGACGTGGTGCTGCTCGGCATCGGCCATACCAACGCGCACGTGGTCCGCATGTGGCGCATGGCACCCATACCGGATGCGCGGCTGACCTGCATCTCGAATTTTGGTGTCGCAACCTATTCGGGCATGCTGCCGGGTACGCTGGCCGGTTTTTATGAGCCGTGGCAGATGCAGATCGATCTGGTGCGGTTGTGCGCATCGGTGGGGGCTCGGCTGATTGTTGGCGAAGAGGTCCGAAGACTGGATCTGGAACGTCGAGAGATCGTGTTCGCCAATCGGCCGCCGGTCCATTTTGACGTGTTGTCGATCGGTGTTGGTTCAGTACCGCGACCGCTGGAAGTTGTTGCCGGCGGACGGTCGAGTGATGAAACCGATGATTCTGGGACGGTCGCATCGGCGGCGCGATCAGCTTGTGGGGCACCAGCGAGTGGGACTAGCTTGGTCGTCCCGATCAAGCCGATGCAGACGTTTCTTGATCGGTTGGACGAACGGCTGCGCACGATCACACCCCGATTAGGCCAACGTTCTCTGCGAGTTGCCATTGTGGGGGCGGGCGCGGCTGGTGTGGAGATCGCTTTTTGCCTCCCAAGGCATCTGCGGCTTGTTTTAGGAGACATGCCGTACGAGTTGACGTTGATCGACCGCCGTCAAGAGGTGGCCCATGGGCTGGAGCCGCGAGCCGCGGAGCTGGTGCGTCGCGAGATCGTGCGGCGCGGCATTCGAACACGGCTCGGATGCGAGGTCCAGGTGGTCGAGCAGGAGGGGCTGTTACTGAATGGCGACGAACGGGTGGCTGTCGATCTGGTGCTTTTGGCAACGAGCGCCACGGCGCCTCCGCTGTTGCGACGCCTAGGATTGCCGGCTGACGACGAGGGATTTTTGCTCGTGCAGCCGACGTTGAAAACAGTGGCTGATGCCCCTGTTTTCGTGGTAGGCGACTCCGGAGTGGACGCCACACACCCACATCCTAAGGCCGGCGTTTACGCGGTGCGTCAAGGGCCCGTGCTCTGGGAAAACATCGGGCGCATGCTTCGTGACGAGCCGCTGAAAGAGTATCTGCCGCAAAGGCGGTTTTTGAAACTGCTTTGTACTGGTGATGGGAGAGCCATTCTTAGCTACGACGGGTGGGCGGCGCATCGCGCTTGGTGCTGGCGGTTGAAGGATTGGATCGACCGGCGATTCATGGCGAAATATCAACATTACGAGCCTATGTCGGTTACAGAGCGCCCCACTACGGACATTACCGAAGCTGGTGAGCCTGCCCAGATGCGCTGCGCTGGTTGTGGTGGCAAAATGGGTGGTGCCGTGCTCAGGCGAGTGCTACAGCGGCTCGATGTATCGAGCAACGATCAAGTGATCGTCGGCATTGATTCGCCCGACGACGCAGCAGCGGTGCGATTGACGCGGGGCGATACGGTCGTGGCGACGGCGGACTTTTTTTCCGCCTTTCTTGACGATCCGTATCTTGTAGGAAGAGTAGCCGCTTTGAATGCTGCCAGCGATTTGTTTGCTTCCGGCACAACACCGGTGGCCGCGATTGCGCTTGCTACGATACCCGTCGGTTCGGCCGAGCAGCAGGAGCGGCTTTTGTACGAACTGTTGGCGGGAGGCATGCGGGAATTTCGAGCAATGGGCGTCGCGCTTGTGGGCGGTCACACAATCGAGGGACCGCAGTTGACGATCGGCTATTCTTTGTTGGGTGAGGCTGAGGACACACCCCGCTGGAAGGCAGGACTTCGTCCAGGCGATTGGCTCGTATTGACCAAGCCGCTGGGGACCGGCGTTCTGCTGGCCGCGCATATGCAGGCCCGCTGCCGGGCCGCGTGGTTCACACCGCTCAGCCGAACTTTGCTGCAGAGCAACCAGCCCCCACCGGGTTTTTTCGATGAGTATGAGATTCTAGGCGTTACAGACGTGACGGGCTTTGGATTGGCCGGCCATCTGCTAGAGATGTTAACGGCCAGTGGCGCATCGGCCGAGGTATGGCTGGATCGTATTCCTGCGCTGCCCGGTGCGCTGGATTTGTTAGGCGAAGGCATCGAGAGTACTTTGGCACCGGCCAATCGCGAAATAGCAGAGGGAATCGTAGCCGCTTCTGCCGTACAGAAGAACCTTGCATACCCGCTGCTGTTCGATCCGCAGACATCTGGCGGGTTGCTTTTCGGCGTGCCCCAGCGGTATGTGTCGGCCGCGATGCATCGCTGGCGAGAGCACTGTGGAGTTGATCCGGAGCTGATTGGTCGTGTAATGGAAGCCAGCCCTGACGGCCCACACCTTCGTGTTGCTGAAGCCTCGCCACCGAACGTACTGAAGTTGCTAAACGAGGCGTGAGCAATTCGGGCGGGCCAACGGCTTGCCGTGCTGATGGGGGCTTAAGTTATGGCGAGTTGCCAAGCGGCAACTCTGACGAAAGACGTACAGTTCACTGAGCCTGGACAGTTGCTGAAAACGGCAGAAATTCGGTTCCGTGCCTTTTCATGGTGTTTGGGGCCTAAACCCTCGCAACGGCTGCCGGAGGTTTTTTTCATGTCGCCTTTGGAATATGCGCGGCGAGCAAGGCTGCTATTTCTAGCGGCCGGTTGGTGGAATGTGTTGGTCGGTGCGGCTGGCTTGGTTGGGCCGAGGGCTACAGCACAACTGCTATACGGCGATGGGATGTGGACCGACGAACGACTATTGTGGTTCGCATGGAGCGACTTTTCGGCATGTGTGCTGCTTTTCGGCGTCGGCTATTTCATCGTAGCTGGCGACGTGCGGAAAAATCACGGCATCGTACTGCTGGGAGTGTTGGGCAAAGCCGGCGTGGTGGTTTCATTTCCGCTGCGGTATATGGCCGGGGCAGCTACGGTTTGGCTGTTGGTTCCGGCTGTTGTCGATGGTCTACTGGCAATTCTATTTCTGTTGTTTTTAGCTACTCGCAGCCGTCTCGACGTTTGAATG
>WGDQ01000267.1 GCA_015493185.1 Planctomycetaceae bacterium | reverse complement strand
GGCCAAGGCCAACAGCGGCACTTTTTCCAACACCAACCATGTGGCGCGGCCCAGGTCCGACCGTTCTTTTACGCGTCCCGTGGAAGCACCGCCTTCTACGGCTCGGTTGTGAACCGCGATGTCGCCCTCCCCGGCGTGCGGCTCGCCGCGATCGTTTTCGCCCTTTGGGGTGCACGTGGGCGATTCGGCGGTCGGGCCATCAACGGGCGACTCGGTCTGACTTTGCAGGCGTCGCAAGGGCCAAAGGTCGAGCAGCAGCAAAGTGATTGGCAACGTAACCAGCACGGGCTTGGACATGAGCCCTAGCGCGAACAGCGCCATTGTGGCCACATACCAGCGCCATCGATGCCTCGGCCCGGCCCGTGTGTATCGGGCATAGGCCCAAAGGGCCGTCAGCCCGAACAGTGCGGCCAGCAGTTCCTTTCGCTGGGCAACCCACACCACCGCCTCGGCACGAAGCGGGTGCAACGCAAACCATGCCACGGCAACAGCCGCCGCCCATGCCCGTGCACCGATCACACTGGCAATCCACCAGAACAGCAGCACGCACACGCCAATGTGCAACGCAACATTGGTGAGATGATGCCCTCGCGGTTCGGGTCCGTAAAACTGCCAGTCGGCCGCATGCGACAACCAGGTGAGCGGATGCCAATTCGCTGCGTAAAAAGTGGTGAACGCCCAACGCACCAGCCGCGGCGTGAGCCCCGATTGGATGTGGTGATTGTGCGTTACATAAACGTCGTCGTCGTAGTCGAGAAAATCGAAGCCCCCCGCTTGCCCGAACACCAACAAGATGGCGATGCCCAACACGAGACAAACCGCCACTTGTGCAAGCCGTTGCCGGTCCGAAGTCGAAACACGATGTGGGACGCGATAGCTCATCAATCGATATTCTGTCGAGGCTCCGAAGAGTATCGCTTCAAGATCGCAAGGCGATGGCGATCAGCGGCCCACTGGCAACACCCAATACAGCAAGCAGTACAACCATGCGAGGCGACGCTTGATCAATGCTCGATCAATATGCTCGATCAGTTGTGCAATGAAACGATCGTGAACACGACGATGCCAGACGAGCACGCGAGCTCCGGCCGGAGCAAGGCGTCGCCTTCAGCTTCCTAACCGGAGCAAACGGCCACACGACAGCCACTTTTTTCACCTGCCCCCGAAGCGCCGTCGTCACGAGCCCCTCAAGTGCCTGCGACGAACGCCTATGCTGAACCACGCGGAGAGACCATCTTTTTTTTCGGAAAACGGTAACATCCCAACCCTGCCGGGTGGCCGGATGGGCCGTGGATTTCTTGTTTGTTTTTCGCCCATCTTTTCCGGTTCTGTCGAACTGTGGTTCGCTCGAATCTCCACCATAATCGGCCTGACGGGCTTCGCCTACGCGCTGCCGGCAGGCCGCGTATGGCGGCGTGTCGTATGGACCGCCCGCTTGGATGCTCAGTGCACCAAATGCACGCGATAGCCGCCGTGGCTGTAGCGACCGTCGGAAGTGCGAGCCGGTGTTTCCACCACGGCAATCCACTTCCCGTCGGCGCTGATGTCGGCGTCGAACGCAACCGGTCCCTCGGTGGCGTAGTAGTAAACCAGTTTCCGACTACCACCGCCCGGCCGCTGGATATCCAGTAGCAGAAATCCGTACGGCGTTTCTTCGCTAGGCACGCCGCTCTTCTCGCGACAGCCCACAACAAGCCACCGAGGCATTCGGCCGCTGCCTGCCCGGTCGAACCAAATGCCACCCAAAGCGAAAGGGCCGCGATAACGCCAAAGCCGATGCCCCTGTAAATCGGCCACCGTCAGCGTATTGGCGCCCGGGTGTGCCACGGGGGCCTGTTGGGCTGCCAGCGGGCTGCCGAACGGCACGTGCGTGTTCTGCGTTTGCATCAGCAGCCGTTCGCCCGCGATGCGCGTGCCACTGGCCCCTGCCACCAGCGGCAGTCTGCCCACGACAAGCGGCGTGGCCAATTCAAAGCGATGCGCGAGGCGTAGCACCGTGCCCGTTCCGTTTTGCTCAATGGCATACTGGAGGACACGACCGTCCGAAAGACCAACGGCCACATATTTCCCGTCGGGCGCAACGGCCAGCGAATCCCAGCTTTCGGCTCGTTCAAAATGCGGGCGCAACGGCGCGATAGGTGCCTCGGCCAAATGCTCGCCGCTGCGTGCGTCCAGCAGTTGCAAAGCGCCCGGTTCGATAGGAGGCACGCTTCCATGTTGCTGAGTACGACTCGGGTGAAACACCAAACGGCTACCAGCCCGATCGATCGCGATGTCGCTGATCGTTAGTTCCAAGGGCGCTGCTTTCGGGAAACGCCACAACGGCTTGCCCTGCGGGCTGAAGGCATACACTCGAGACCGATTTTGCATGGCCCCGTCGACGGGCCAACTGTGCCGTCCGGCCAGAAACAGGCGGCCGTCGTCCGATAGCTTCAGGTCGGCCACCGCCGGCAACCAATAAAGGCTGAAGCGGTCGCCAGCCACGCGACGCGAGGTGCCCAAATCGTCAGCCAATCGGTGCGACCACAGTTCGCGAACGGCCAACTCGCGCGTCGGGCCGCCTCGTTGGCCGATCCGCAAGGCGAACAGTCGGGCATCGGGGCTCTGTTCGCCCACGTAAAGCGTTCGTCCGTCGGGCGACCAGGCCAACCGCTTCACAATGCCCTCGGCAATGCGCTGCTGATAAAGCAACCGTCCGGCGGGCACGGAAAAAATGCGCAGCCAGCCGTGAAAACTTCCCACGGCAAGCAAGCGACCATGAGGCGAAAAGCGCACCACGCTGTCGATGCCACCTCCGAGGTCGTCGACCTGCGTGAGCGATTCAAGCTCAAGCCGCCGCACGCGGCAGGGGGCCGGCTTGTCGGGCGCCCGACGCCGAAGCGTTACGGCCCCGTTGGCCGTTTTCCATTCCAGTCGATACGACGCCTCGGGTTGCCACTCGAATTGGAGCCAATGCCGGTTGTGCCCAAGCCGCAT
>WGDQ01000266.1 GCA_015493185.1 Planctomycetaceae bacterium | reverse complement strand
AACTCATCCAACCTCCCCGAGGTTTCAAAACGTCGGCAACAGATCCGGCAGCCGCTCATTCGCACGCCCCGCAACGAGACGAAGCGAAAGCAAACCAACCGCAGCGCACCAAGAGCCGAAAGCACACGGCCGGCGCGACGATGAAGCGAGCCGCCAAGGCATCGCATTCGCAGAAGCAACGCAGCACGCGACATACCGCGTCGAGAAAGTCGAAACACCATACGCATCGGTCGCATCGTCATGGTGCGTCTGCCCATAAAACCTCCAAAAGCGAGCGAGGCCAGAAAGCAACCGTTCGTCGGACAATGGCACGACGTTCGACCCGCTCGCAAGCGGAACGACAGGCTCAATCGAAGGACGCCACACTCGCATCGGCAACCGTCATCGACAACGGGCAAACAGTCGTCGATGAAGCGCAAGCAAATGGGCAAACAGTCGTTGGCCAAGGATACGGTATCCCAGTCGAGAGCGAGTATGTTGTTCAAAACGGTGCCGTGCTCGACCAGTCTTCTTATGCAATGGACGGATCGGATCCGCTACCCGAGGGCGCCGTGACAATCGAAAACGCCGGTGGTGTTGGCGGCTGCAATCAGTGCGGATCGACCACGAGCTACAATGTGCGACGCGTTTTCTGTCGCGGCCGTAGCACGTGCAACATGCCACCGCACATGCCGTATTACCCTGAAGCTCACGGCTACTATTACTTCCGTCCGTACAATTGGCCTCGCGTCGTCACGCATCAGAACATCGTGCCACGATGGGGTGGTGATTGGCGCCATCCGTATGCCAACGAGGTGTTCGACCGCGTTTACGCCCGATTGGGCATCAAGAAACGGTCGTCGCGAAAAACGGGGCATGACCTGATGCCCGTGCCTCCCGAAGCGATCCCGTCTGCCCCTTCGTCAGACGAACCGGTTCGGCCGAGCTTCGATGACGACAGCCAGCAACCAACGAATGAGGGCGCGGTTCCCGAATCGGACTCGCTCGATTCAGCGCCTGTGCAGCGGGGTTCGTCGCTGCCTCGGCTGAACGACGCTGTTGAAGCAGCACCTTCGCGCATACAACAAGGCACCGCCTCGCGAAAGCAGCCTGAATGGGAAAAGCTCGAAAGCGAATTGCTGGGCGACGACCAGGCCGAGGCGGAACTTGTGAACTTCGTCAAGCGTCGTAATCGCGCACGCCGGCACAGCCGCTGAAGCCCCGCCCGCCGAACCTTGCTGGCAATGCACGGGCAATGGAACGGCCCCACCGGCAGGTAGTAAAGGGCTACTGCGGCGTGGCGACCAACAACGGGTAGGCGTGCTGAAAAACAACTTCTCGTGATACCCGCCACACCGTTATTTCTTGCGGGCGGGTCTGCATCAGCAACAACATCAACCACGTTGTGCGCTCCGTGTCGATGCTCAACGTGCCAACGTCCCGCATGTCAATGCCCAACGCGCCAACGTGCCGACTTGTAGGCCCGCGGTTCTCATTATTGCGTTCGCCCGGTCCGATTGCCTGCGGCTGCTAACCCGACGTCGCCTGTTCGGTTGTCAGCGTGTCGGCGTGTTTCCTATACCCACCGGGCTTTTCAGTATGTGATTCTGCTAGTTTGCAAGGTGGCCACATGCGGCGATGTCTTCGCATGCGTGCGCATATGTCGCTTGCGAGGGTCTGACGGGCAATACGGGTCGTAACGCCTCGGCGGCCGGCAGAACGTGGGCCGCACCCGGACCCCCATGAGCAACCGCGACAACGGTTCCGAGCATGCATGTTGCCGACCGGCAACACTCGACATCGCCACCCGACCATCGGGCAACCCGTCTGGCACGACCCGCTTCACCGCAGCAAAACGCTCTATCTCAGGGCAGGGCCAGCCTTTCGGCGCACGGGCCGCCTTCGCTCCGGCTTGCACGCGGTAGGGCCCACAGCGGTCGCGGAACACGGTTTGCATTATGTGCAAGCCGTCTGTTTCGCGTCTCGCGGCCGCTGGGTTCTGCCGATGAAAGCTCTTTCCGTTCCTGCCATTGCGGCATCACCGAGCGCTGGTTCCACACCAACCGGCGACGAACCGCCGGCCCTGGGGCTGCGTGGGGCCATCAAACCCCGTCATACGGCAGCATGCGCCGCGCTGGCGGTCGTCTATCTGATTGCCAACTACGTGCCCCTCCGCGCTACCGATCTGTGGAGCCATGTTCGTTTCGGGCAATGGATTCTCGACCACGGCCGAATGCCGAGTGCCGACCCGACCCAATGGTTGGCCGAGGGCATGCCGGTGATCGATTCTGCCTGGCTGTCGCAAGTGCTGTTGGCCGCCGTCGAGCGGCTGGGCGGCGCCCAATGGCTGTCGAATTTGTTCGCGGTGGTCACGCTCATCACGGTGTGCATTTGGGCGCGAATCTTCTATTTGAGAACACAACGTTTCGGCTCCGCCGCCTTGGCCACAACCTTGATGCTGATTTTCGGGTTCAGCCGCCTGACGACCCTTCGTCCGGAAACATTCGCAACCGCATGCTTCGCGGTTTTTGTTTGGCTGTTGTCGCGAAACACGCAATCCAGCAACCGTTTCGACGACGCGACCTGGCCGCGTTGGTCCTGGGCGCCGTTTTTTTCAGCGTCGTCCCCGCTCTCACCACCTCGCGGTCAGAGCGTGCTTTGGTTGGCCTTGCCGCTAACCATGGCGGTGTGGACCAACCTGCATGGTTCGTTCGTGATCGGTCTTTTACTGCTCGCCTGCGGCACGCTGGGACACGCCGTGCAGATCGTCCGCCAGAAAGGCCGTCTGGCCGCCCTTTGGACCGACGGAGAGCTACAACGCTGGATATTGCTCAGCCAGTTGTGCGCCGCAGCGACGCTGCTCAATCCGTACGGCTTGCGGTTGCTTTTCTACGTGACCTCGTTCACGTCGCATCCCGCGGTTGCGACCATCAGCGAATGGCAGCCGCTGGCACTGCTAGGAACGGGCGGGCGCGAATTCGCCTTTTCGTGGCTATTGCTCACACTTGTCTGGCGTCGAAGTCGTCGCCCCATTCATCCCACCTCCTTGCTGCTTCTTGCCGCAACGGGCTGGGCCACGGTGCATCAGGTGCGGATGATCGCCTGGTACGCACCAATGGCCGCTTTGGCCCTGGCACCGCACCTGGCGAACCTGCTACCCCAAAGCGGGTTTGCTCCGCCGTGGGGTCGACCACTACAGACAAAAAACGATGCACGGCATTCCACCGCTCACTGGTGGCCAGCGCTCACTTGCGCATTGATCGTGTGGACCGCCCTGGCGTGGTCAGGTGTGGGACAAGCGATTCTAGGGCAACCGGTCCGGTCTGCGCGGCGCTTGTACGGGAGTGATACACCGTTGGCCGTTGCCGAGTATCTGAACGAGCATCCGCCCGCGGGCCCGATCTTCAACCCGCAATGGTGGGGCGACTGGCTTGTCTGGCGAGGACCTCGTGACCTGATGGTATTCGTCACCACGCAAATGCACCTGCTCCCACCACATGTTTTTCAAGATTACCAGCGCGTGGTCGACGTGGCGCCAGGTTGGCAAACCACGCTTGACCGCTACGCCATTTCAACCGTGATCGTCGACCCGATACGCCAAACACGTCTGGCCGCGGCCATGCAAACCAGCGACTCGTGGCAACTCGTTTACGAAGATGCTCAAGCACGCGTTTATCAGCGGCAGCTTGAGATCACGGGCAAGGTGCTCACGCGTCGTGAGCCTGAGCCACAGAAAACAACCGCTTCCCACCGCGACACCGCAAACCGGCGCAGCGCCTCCGTGCAAGGTTGATCCGAACAACGGCCGACGACAACGTCGACCTCGTGCATCCGGTATCCGCAGCCCGATCGCCGACGCCGGGGGCCCTTTCTCGAATCGAAAGCAAACGGTTGCTCCATGTCCAATCATCTTGCAAGCCCGACGAAACGCTCGCTCGTATTCTGGTCGTTCCAAGCCGTGCTGCTGTTCGCCGCAGGAGGCTGGGCCTATCGAACGGCCCACGACAGAACGCCCTCTGTGCCGGTATTTCCTTTGCGCGATCAGCCGCTGCGCATCGAACCGCTTTACGACGAGCCGGCAGTCATTTCAAATCGGCAGCTCTCGCAAGTAATTGGCCGACTCGTGCTCCGCGACCGCGGCGCAGCTCAGCGTATCAATCACGTCGATCACGCGTTGCGGCTTTGGGGGATCGCGCCCGCGGCGGCTCGCAAGCCGGCAGCGAATGCATCGCAAACCCTTTCACCACATGCGGCAACCACGGCGCGCGATGCGCCTGCCGCTTCCGCTGGCTCTGTTTCGCCTGGCGAACCGATCGTTACGGCCCACGTTGAGCCACGGGCCGAGGCCCTTTCCGGCGCCGCGATGCGGCAGCTCTTGCTCGACCATCGCGTTTTTCGCCAGCGTTACTCCGACCAGACAGCACCGTTGCTGATCGACCAGCCCGGGGGCCGCGTAAGCGTGCGAGTTCAGCAGGGTCCGGCATCGTCGAGCCATTACGATCACACCGCCGCCTGCCTGGCCGAAGTGGGCACGCCGGCCGATTTCCCGGTATTCACCCCACGACGACAAACCACGTTCGCCACGCTGATTGATAGCGCGCTCGATGGGTTTCGGCTGAACCAGGTGGAATATGAATGGACCGCACTGCTGGCGGCCCTCTATCTGCCACCGGCCAAAGGATGGCGCACCTCGGAAGGGCAATACGTTTCTTTCGATCATCTGGCACGCCGTATTCTGCGCGAGCCGCTTTCGCGCGGTGTTTGCGCGGCCAACCACCGCATGCACGCACTGGTGGTGCTGCTACGCATCGATGAAGAACACTCGATCCTCGAACCCGACACACGTGCCGCAACGATCGCATTTTTGAGCGACGTTACGCGGCGGCTCGTTGCCTCGCAACACGCCGATGGCTACTGGGATCTCGGTTGGTACCGGGGCGACGGCGAATCGCAAGACACTCGTACCAGCGGCACCGCTTTGGGCGACCGTATTCTGGCCACGGGGCATCCGCTCGAATGGTGGGCCCTGGCGCCCCGCGAAGTGCTGCCGCCACGGGCGACCATTGTGGCCGCGGCTCAATGGTTGTATCGCACCATCGATGCACTGTCGGACGACGAGGTCGACCGCTATTACACCTATCTCACGCATGCCGGTCGGGCGTTGCTGTTGTGGCGAGGTGCCGATTGCTGGGAAGCTTTTCGTTCCCGTGCCACGTCGACCAAGGCCAACTGGTCCGACCACGACGTACCCGACGCATAAAACAAGCCCCCTTCATCATGGGGCGTGTAGCGACCGATTGGCCAACCGGCGCGTCCTTTCGCGGCCGTGATTCGCAACGGGCCAGAGTCTAGAGCTTTCGCCGTATTGCAACCGCATTCGCCATGCTGAGGGCCAATCCCTGCTCTCAAGGCATCGCTCTCCGGCCGGTCGCACGTGCCGGCAAAGCGCACGGGCCGTTTGGCGTGGAGCGCATAGGCCCAACCGATACCAGGCGGACTACAGCGCCAGCAGGCTACAGCGCCAAAAGTGTTCAAGGTGCTTAACACCTCGACAACCGCCATGTTTCAAGTTGCGAGCGCTCCCACCGTGGGGCTCTACAGCAGCTCGCAAACGCAAAACAATTTTTTTCAACGTCGAACTCATTACGGCATCAAGAGATATGCCAAACATCGCACGGAAACCCCAGCTCGGCACGTCATCAGGCACGCCGCATGCTTTGTGCAAAGGGCCTTAGGAGCCATAACCCGCACGGCGCGCTGCGCCATCACTCTTGCAGCTGAAGAGGCGGGCCAAGGGCTGATAGGTTTTCCCCTCAAGTACTTGTTGGAGGACGTTGTATGAAACTGTTGCGAACGTTGTGGAAGGACGAAGCCGGTGCGATCATCTCCTCGGAGCTGGTCCTCGTGGCTACGATTCTGGTGATCGGCATGATTGTCGGTCTGGCCGCCGTGCGGAACTCGGTCGTTGCCGAACTGGCCGATTTGGCCGAGGCCATCGGCAGCATCG
>WGDQ01000265.1 GCA_015493185.1 Planctomycetaceae bacterium | reverse complement strand
GTCTTCACGAGGTCACGCCGATGTTCGTTGAGTCAGCCATAGAGGAAATGGCCGGCGAATAGCATCTGCTCAGCTATTCGCCGGCGACCAACCAACAGCATCCACCTATCCAGTCGAGCAGCCATCACCAAAAGCGATACACGCAAGGCAAGCTGGTTCCGCGGTGGCCGTTGAAAGCACAGAGGAGTTGCCGTGTCGGCCACTCCCGTTATGAGTGCTTGTGGCTGCGAGGAGGAAAAAACTCGCGATGTCAACATCGACTGCAAACCGTCGCAGGAGACTCAGACGGATGATCTCCTCCACCACCATGTCTCACAGGCATCGGTCGTCGCCGTCCTCACGGCGGCGTCTGTCGATCGACGCGTTGGCATCACGTTGCCAAAAGCCGGAATATCAGCGGATCGGCAATTGGATGGCCCGACGCATTGCACGGCCATTGGCCCTGCGCATCACGTGGGCCATTCAACTGTGGCCCATCACCGCCAATACGGTGACGCTTACCGCATGGCTAGTGGCCCTTGCGGCAGCAGTCGGCTTTGCAACAGGGAACGTCTACGGTTGGGTCTTTGGGGCGGTAGCATTGCAAGCGTGGTACATCCTGGATCATGTCGACGGTCAGCTCGCCCGGCTGCGCGGGTCGGCATCGCTCGATGGCGTTCAGCTCGACTACCTGATGCACCACTCAATGCACTTACTGATTCCGCTCACCGTGGGCTGGGGCGTATTTGTGCAGTCGCAGCATGTATTATGGGCGGCCCTGGGGCTTGCCTGGGCCATGGGGCTTTCGCTGCTAGGCTGGCAGCACGACACGGCATACAAAGCCTTTATCCAGCGGCTGAAACGCTTGAAAGGGCGATTGTGGGTGGAAGGCGGTGGCGGCGGTCGCCCTGGACCACAACCGCCGATTCCTCGCGATGCGACGGGGTTGTTGAAGTGGTCGGGGAGAAAACTTTGCGAGATGCACGTGGTGATGAACCTGTTGCTGGCAGTGGCCATCGCACAGTGGTGGCTTGGCGATGAGCATCTACGGCTTGGCGCGATGGTTTTGGCCGTGTTGGGGCCGCTCAGCGCAATTGCTGCGGTCGTTGCGCTGATGCGGTCGCAGCGGAATCGGGCTGTCGAGGCGGAATTCGCTGCTTGGTACCGTCCAGAGGAGGCTACGTATCTTCACTTCGATCGCGGCTGGTGGTACGTCGTTCCAGGAGAAAACAGCGAAGACACACAGCCTGCGGCGTGCAGCCGCCAGAGTGCCTGGCAATCGCCTTGACCGCCGGACGGCATGGCTTCTATGGTGTTCGTCGCGCTCTTGAGCACAACCAGCAGTGCGCCGCCCGCGCACCTGCCCAATCTAGCTGAAGGTTTCGAACAGCCGCAGGCGACAACAGCCCTTTTCCATAAGGCGAAAACCGCCTCGACCTCCGGCCTTCGCACAGTCAGTTTTTGAGGCCTACCGTACAAGCCCGCCAGAGAGCCTCAGCGACCAAATTGCGGGCGAGCGTGGGCGTGCCGACCCCGCATCGTGGGTGTGGGCAGCGGCCCGATTTCCCTGCCGGGCTGGTAAAAACTGTTTTTCCAGGGAATGGATGCCCGTCGATATGTCCGTCGACATCTTGATACTGAACTACAACGGTCAGGACTTGCTTGCGCAATGTTTGCCGTCGGTGATCGAAGCCGCTGCCGCTTCGCGTCACTGTTGCGCAGTGGGCGTAATCGACAATGCATCGTCTGATGGCTCTGTGGCCTGGTTGCAAGATCGGTATCCGCAGGTCGAGATATTTCGCTGCCGGAATCATGGCCTCTGCTCTTACAACGACGTGCTGCGCACCCGCGACTCGCGGGTTGCGATTCTGTTGAACAACGACATTCGCCTCGATCGCAATGCGGTAGATCCACTTGTCGCTCCATTGCTCGATTCGGAACACGAACGCACCACTCGTCGAGTACCGATTCCGCCGGAGTGCCACTCGTGGTGGATGACCACGGCGCACTGCCGACAATTCGACGAAGTGACTTACGAGGGGCTGTTGACGTCGATCTGCTGCCGTTATGGACTAGTGCAGGCCACAGCACTTTTCGCTGGCTGCGAGCAATTGGTCAGCGGCTATCACCCGACGGCATCGGCCGGTGCGTTGATGGCGGTCGACCGTTTGAAGTTTCTCGAGCTGGGTGGCTTCGATCCGTTGTATTTTCCGGGGCGTCTTGAAGATCTCGATCTCGCGTTCCGCGCTTACCTGCAAGGCTACGCGGCCTTGTACGTGCCCGATTCCGTTGCGTACCACGGCGGAGAACGCACGTTCCAACGCGAACTCGGACGCGCCGGCTCGCACCGCCTGGCATTGCGAAACACATTGTTGTGGCAGGTCAGGAATATTCGCAATCCGTTGCTCATCACTCGCCTGACAAGCGGGCTCGCCTTCCGCCTGTTGGTCGAAGCCACGACGGCACCCTGGCAACGGCGAGAGCGGCGATTCTCGACTTGGCGTGCCCTGCGCGATGCTTTCGGCCGTTGGCGTGCGAGCGCCGCTTCGAACGCATTGCGCGGCACGTATTGCAACACGTCACTATCACGTCGCAAACGCTGGTGGAGGGAGCGGGCCTATTTCCGTCGCTTTCACCCAAGGAACATGATTCGCAACCCCGCCACGATGCTCCCGGCTACAGTGCTCGTGGCGCCGACACGCACAGCCACAGCGTCCACGGCCCCAACGCCCCCACCGGCTTTCGAGGGAGTGACGGCGTGACGGCGCTCACTGCACCACAACTCGATAGAACCGGCAACCCGGCCAACCGCTCGGCGTTGAACCGACAGGCTGAGATTCGGCAAGCGGTCGACGGACCAAGCACCCGCTGGACGGAACCGGCCCGACACCCCCTGTCGCGTTGGTATCTTTGTCGGCTTGTTGACCAATGCGCGGCCGCACTGCGGCTGACGGCGTTGCGGCCCACTCATGTCACCTGGGTGGGCATCGCCGCGATCATCGCTGCGGTGTGGGGCCTTTCGCAGACGCGATCCGAACCACAAGCCTGGCTCTGGGCTGCCGTAGCGATTTGGTTAGCGTGGTTTTGCGACCGGCTCGATGGCGCGCTGGCTCGGGCTCAACAAACAGCCACAGCGTGGGGCAAATGGCTTGATGCCAACGTCGACGAATTGGCCGACCTGGCCATTCATGCCGGCCTGGCATATGCGGTTTCTGATCGCTCGGGCGGCGCCGGGTGGATGGTCTTCGGCGCGTTCGCCGCAGCGAAGCACTTGTTCTCTTTTGGGTTGAGCCAAGAGCAACTCGCACATCAGGGCACAGCGACCTCGACAGCAGCAGCCCGCAATCCAGACTTGTGCTCCCGCGGGGGAAGCGACATGAGCGGTCAGAACGGTCGGACCGACAGCGTTGAGTTCGGCTGTGATGCCCCGACACGGCACGAAGAGACACCGTCGGTCAGTTGTTGCACGCCTGCCGTGGAACGAGTGCGGACAATCTACCACCTGGCCGGCAATGCCGACGTTCGGACACACCTGCTTATCGTTTGCGTGGCAACGGGGTACGCGTGGCCCGCTTTGTTATTTTCAGCGACGTACTTCAACCTTCGCTGGATCGTCCGTTTTTGGTTGGTGGCCCACCGCCTGGGAGGTGAGTCATGACCAACGTTCGGCCAACGCTATCAGCAACCATCATCACGCGCAATGAAGAAGACACTCTGCTGAAGCTGCTGCCACGGCTCGATTGGGTGGATGAGGTGCTCGTGGTCGACAGCGGTTCGACCGATCGAACGGTCGCAATCGCCAAAC
>WGDQ01000264.1 GCA_015493185.1 Planctomycetaceae bacterium | reverse complement strand
TCGATCTTCAAATGATCCAGCAGCGCCAACAAGTCGTGGGCGCTGGTGGCCGGTCCGGCTTTGCGTTGCCGATTGGTCGATCGTCCAAAGCCCCTGGCGTCCCACGTGACCACACGATACCGCCGGGCCAACGTGGGCACCTGCTGATACCACACGGCATGGTTGCCGCCATAGCCGTGGCATAGCACGATGGCCGGCTGCTGGGCATCGCCGCTGGTTTCGTAGTAGATTTGCTCGCCGTCGATTTCAAGGGTGCCCCATGTGTGGGCGATGGTGCCCGCATCAGGTGCCGCGCCCTCCTGGTCCTGAGACGTGGCTTCTTCGCCTCGGATCGCGCCGGGGGCCCGTTCCCCGACTGGAGATTGTCGCGTTGGGGACCCGTTTCGTCGGCGGGAACCCGCTTTCTGGCGCCTTGCGGCGGGAAGTTGGGCCACGCACTGGATTTCGACCGCAGCGCCGAGCGCCAAACCCGATACGCCCACCGTGGTGCGCGCCGGAGGATGCGGCCCGAAAAACGTCACGTACGCCCGGTTCATTTCGTCAAACGTGGCCATGTCGGCCAGAAACACATTGACGCGGGCGATGTCGCGCCGGTCGGCGCCGACGTGCCGCAAAATGCGTTCGATGTTCGCCAGCGCCTGCGTGGTTTGCGGGCCCGTGCCGCCTTCGACCAGCTTCAGCGTATCGCCCTCGGTACCGAGTGTGCCCGAGACGAAAACCAGCCGTCCGGCCACCGTTGCATGCGAAAAAGCAGGCAGCCGAGCCAGCCCCGGCACGTTCACTTTTCTCAGCTCACGCGGACTGGGTTCGTCGGCGTGCGAGAACCCTGCGAGCCGGTGGCTGGTGGTCACCAGCCCGGCGGCCAGCAACAACACTACGACCATCGAACGTGCCGCGCCGACAGGGCCAACCGATCGTCGCATTGTTGGGGCTCCTTCTCGAAAACCGGATGGTCCGCGCCACCCTCTGTCTTCGTAGCTGATTGGCGCGGGAAAAACGCTGCCCGCCGCTCGGCAACCGCTCGACGCATGTCGCCCCCCAACCATCGAGCCGCTACGATGCCGGGCATCGCACGACCGATCGAGCCCGCCGCGCTAGCGAACGACAAAGTTGACCAGACGGCCCGGCACGGTGATGACTTTCACCACCTGCTTGTCGGCCAGTAGCTCGGCGATGCGTTCGTTCTGACGGGCCGCGGCTTCCAGTGCTTCGGGCGTGGCATCGGCCGGCACGCGCACCCGCGCCCGCACCTTGCCGCGAATTTGCACCGGAATTTCGATCGTGTCTTCTTTAATGCGCTGCTCGTCGAACTGTGGCCACGGCTCGTAGGCCAGGGTATCGTCGTGGCCCAACAGTCGCCACAACTCCTCGGCAATGTGCGGCGCAAACGGCGAGAGCAGCAGCACAAACTGCTCCATGGCCTGTTTCGGGCGCACCGGTTGGCGATTGAAGAAATTGGTGAACTCCATCATTCTGGCAATCGCCGTGTTGAACGAGAGCGACTCGATGTCGGCGGTCACTTCCTTGATGGTGCGGTGCAGCACGCGGTCTTGCTCGGCCGTGGGGGCCACATCTTCCACCGCGGCGTTGAGCCGGGCTTCTTCGGCCTGCTCGTCTACAATCATCCGCCAGGCCCGATCGAGAAAGCCCCGCACGCCGCTCACGCCGCTCATGCTCCACGGCTTGGTGGCCTCGAGCGGCCCCATGAACATTTCATACAGCCGCAGTGCGTCGGCGCCGTATTCGGCCACCACGGTGTCGGGATTGACCACGTTGCCGCGGCTCTTCGACATCTTGTAGGCGCGGCTTTCGAGCTGAATCGACGGGTCTTCAGCCAGCACGAACCGATCGCCCTGCTTTTCGGCCAGTTCCGGCTTCACCCGCACGGCTTCGACCGGCTCGCCCGTGTCGATCGCAATGCGGTTGCCCTCGGCGTCGGCCTTCACACGATCGGCGCTCACCCAGCAGCCCGAGGCATCGCGATAGCCGGTGATTTCGACTTCTCCCAGAATCATGCCCTGATTCACCAGCCGGTGAAACGGCTCCACCGTGCTCACGTAGCCACGGTCGTACAGCACCTTGTGCCAGAATCGGGCATACAGCAAGTGCAGCACGGCGTGTTCGGCGCCACCGATATAGAGGTCGACCGGCATCCATGCTTTTTCCAGTTGCGGGTCGACCATCGCATGGTCGTTGCGTGGATCGATGAACCGTAGATAGTACCAGCAAGAGCCGGCCCACTGCGGCATGGTATTCGTCTCGCGTTTGTAGCGCACACCGTCGATCACCGGATAGAGCCACTCTTCGGGCGCCTGTTCGAGCGGCGGTTCGGGCCGGTCGTGGGCCTGAAAGTTCGGCATTTCGGGCAGATCGACCGGCAGGTCGTCCGGATCGACGGGCCGCACAAAGCCGGTGGGTCGGCCTTCGGCATCCAGCTCGTGCAGCAGCGGAAACGGCTCGCCCCAGAAGTGCTGTCGGCTGAAAAGCCAATCGCGCAGTTTGTAGTTCACCGCCTCGCGTCCCAGCCCTTGGGCCGCCAGATCGGCGGTGATGCG
>WGDQ01000263.1 GCA_015493185.1 Planctomycetaceae bacterium | reverse complement strand
TGCCGCACACGCTGAATCAGGATGAAGCCTTGCAGCGGGTACAACGCATGATTCACGAGGCAAAAGCCCTTTACGCCTCACGAATACAAGCGTTGGAAGAACAATGGGTCGAAAATGAGGGACGTTTCATGCTGAAGGTGATGGGCATGACATCCGAGGGCACCATTGTCGTAAACGAATCGGTTGTCCGTATCGAAAGCAAGATCCCTTTAGCGGCAATGGTCGTGAAAGGCCAAATCGAACATGGCATTCGGCAGCAGCTCGGTCGTTTGCTGTCTTGATATCGTACCGCACGACCAGCAAAACGAGTGGTCCGTTGAAACACCGATCCTGCATCGCGAGAATTTTCCGCAACGGGAGTTTTCCCCACTTACGTCGCTCCGACACCGACGCTCTACAAATTTCGCACAGTAAAGGCGGCCTCCGAGCAACGGCTATTTTGACGAGCGAGGCGCCTCCTCATACGCGCGTTCCCCAAGCTAAAGACACTCTTGTTGAATGGCGAACGAACACCGAATCTCGTACTTCCATTCGCCTTACAGAAAACAAAGTTGTTTTCCAACAACTACCGGAGCCATTGGCGTATGAATCGGTCTCGATCTCAGCACAGTTGGCCTGGCATTGTGGCTGTAATGGCCGTCAGTGTTTTCATTTTCGCGTTCGACTGGGCTGCGGCAGATGAAGACACGGGCTGGGTAAGCCTGTTCGATGGCACCAACCTCGATCACTGGGAAGAGGTCGGCAAACCATCGATTCGCAGTTGGACGATTGACCATGGTGAGCTGACGCCCACAACCGCTGGCGGCTGGCTTTCGACGAAAAAGACATTCGACGATTTCGAATTGTCACTGGAGTTCATGCTGCCGCCGGGCGGAAACAGTGGCGTGTTTCTTCGCGCGCCTCGCAACGGACGCACGTCGAGAATGGGCATGGAAATCCAATTGCTCGACGACCATGCCGCAAAGTATCGGAACCTGAAACCGTGGCAACTCTGCGGCAGTCTGTACCACGTCGAGCCGGCTCGCCCAGGGGCAGCAGGACGTGCCAACCAGTGGCAAACCCTGTCGATTCGCTTATGCGGGCGCGAGCTAACCGTGCAACTCAACGGCAAAGAGGTCGTTCATACCCGGCTCGACCGCTATCCACAACTCGAAGCAGAACATCCCGGATTGAAACGGGCCAGCGGTTACATTGGGCTCCAAAACTATGGCGGCAGCCCCGTCCGTTTCCGGAAAATCCGCGTACGCACGCTGCACGAAAACTGTCAGTAGGGCCGCAGGCAGTTGCCACCCCTTCGCAAACGTTGTGCGTTGACCGCGAAGCTTGTTTCTTCTCGACGACGGCTCCGCTCGCCCTGGCGGCAGTCTCTCTTATCGAAAGCTTGCAACCTGCCAGACACGCTGCGCCGTTCGCGCCGAATGAGCGGCAGCGCGAAACGCCAGCAGTGGAACAAAGTACGCGCTGGAGCCATCAGTCGGCCACAGCAGGCAGGCCGCAGGTGAAAGTCAGGCGATGAGGAAGCGAAAAGGTCGGCACTCGGTCGACAAACCCGAAAGAACGTCGCTCTGGACAAAGAAGAGATTGCCGCGGATGTGACGAGGTGACTCGATCAACTGCTGGAGCGAAATCAGAACGTGCGACCCGGCAGTCCGAAATCTCGCCACATTCCGCGTAAACAATCGAGCCCCGATTCATTCAAGACGAAGAAGTCCGGTTGGAAGGCGGGGCCGTATCAGTTCATTGCGAGGGCGTTTGATATTTTGGCTCTCAAGAGACGAACGAACGATCAGCCCATCGTGCAAATGGCACACTGCGGACGGCAGACATGCACCTACAAGCAGCCTGTGCCTTTCCCTATCCGGCGGCACTCGCAGCAGGCACCAACCGGTCGAGTGTTTCGACAAGCGCTTTCTTGTCGAATGGCTTGATCATAAAATCAGCCGCCCCGAGTTTGAACGCCTCTTTCAACACGTCCTTCTGATTCAAGGCGCTCACCACCAACACACAGGCGTCTGGATTGATCTCGAAGATCCCGCGCAGCGCGTGCAGCCCGTCATATTCCGGCATCACCAGATCGAGCGTAACGGCGTCGGGGTGCGTTTCGGCAAAACGCTCAACCGCCTGTTGGCCGTTTTCCGCCTCGCCAACGATTTCCCATCCGGCCGCCTTAGCAGCGTCCTTGATGATCTCGCGAATGATCGCGGCGTCGTCGGTAACAAGCAAGCGTCTGGACATGATTTTCAACTTCCAGTGTGGATAAAACGGTGATTCAGAAGCTCCGGCTATGGGGCCGCGCCGAAAGGGCAATCTTCGTTGAGTGTGCGACCACTGTGGGCCACCAGTGTCACCCTACCAGCAACGACAACTTTGCCGACTCGATGGAACATTGTGGCGGCTTTTAGATCACTTCCTTTTCCTGGCCAATGATTTCAATCGTAAGCTGCAAGGTCGAACAATCGAAGCAAACACGACGACCTTTCTTTCCTCCCACATGAGAGGCGACCAATGGAATGCCTGCCTCTTTAAGCCCGGCCGTGACTGCCATGATGTTTGCTGCCCCGATCTTCAGCGGGCCTGTTTTACCGAACATTTCAGCCCCGCCAGCGATCTTGGCTTTCAGCCCACTGCGGTTTACACCACGATTGCCCAACAAACGAATCATGTGCGGAAGGGCCGTATCGGCAAATTTCCCCGGCGATGCCGAACGCCCCGCCGACTCGGGCAACACGATGTGGGCCAGTGCGGCAACCTTCAATCGCGGGTGATAGAGCACAAGGCCGACACATGACCCGAGCACCGAATGCAGGCACTCAGGAGCGCTTTCTACGCCGATCTGCCCCATTCCGATCAGGCTGCGTTTTTCTTTACTTTTCTGGCGTGATGTCAGTTCAACGGCCATCGGCAAATTACCACGGTCTGCAAGATAGTGAAGTCTGGAAGTCGTCCAAAGGTGTCGATGTCAACGTTATTACAAGATGTCGCCAGCCGCTTCGTGTAGTCTCGGTGGTGCGCTAGGCCAGCCACCTACAGCGGCTTCCAACACGGCCGTTCCGCTCGATGAACAAGCCACGCTCAAGCGATTCGACGCGAGGCAACGGGCAGACGGTCGATTCAAACCTTGGCTTGACCGTTGCGTGAACTCAGCGTTTGCTCCAAAGCATCCCGCATTGCCAGCGTGGGAATGAAATACACACTCCAATCCAATTGTTCGTCGCCGCGAGCAAATCCCGTTCGGGCGATCATGATCTCATCGGTCATCATGGCCTGCGTCAGCAGCGCTTGTTGCAGCACGCTGGCACCGTAATCTTGAATGAAATGCGGTGGCGAGGGAATCAAGTCTACGCCAACGGCCTGAGCCAAAGCATTTAAGTACGCGCAGCCGAGAATGTTACCCGTTTCGCAAAGGGCCGATTTCTCCAAAGGCGTCCATGGTGACTCCAGGTCCACTTCGCGTCCGGCCAAAGTGGCAGCCAGGCGACGGCCATTGAGTTCGTCGAACGTAAGGATCAGCTCGCCGCCGATCTCTTCGTCGATCGAAAGCACAACCATCGTGAGCAAATCTTCACACACATCGAGTTGCTCGAAGATTTCGTCGAGCGAGATCTCCTGCACTTCATTGAGCGACAAGGTCACCTCACCCCCGGTCCATCGAGACATGGCATCGGAGGCTTCTTGGGTGGCGCCGGAGAACAGCTCGTAAATCCGCTCTTGGCGGGCATCGGCTGGAGACGAAATCTCTGTCATGCGGAAACCTCCTGCAATGCTTCAGGCCGATCATTTTCCAAACGGGTCGACATCTCGAGCACCGAAGCCGTATCGAGAATCAGGGCCACGCGGCCATCGCCAAGAATGCTGGCGCCGGCCACCCCTGCAACATTACGATAATTTTCAGCCAGCGACTTGATAACGACGTCTTCTTCTCCCAACACGGCATCGACAATCAGCCCTAATTGCCGACCTTCGACGCCCAGCACAACCAACGTAAGCTCGTTGGGCTCCTCTTTTTTCGGACAACGCGGCGGCACCGCCCACTGAAATACCTCGTCCAGATCAACCAGCGAGACGATCCGCCCACGCACGTCGGCCGTTCTTTGCCCGTGAACCGTTCGCAACTGCTCCCTGCGAACCTGCACAATTTCAGCAACCGATTCGATCGGAACAGCAAACACCTCCCCGTCGATCTCCGTCATCAGGCTCGGCAAAATGGCCAGCGTCAACGGCAGCTTGATCGTAAACGAGGTGCCGTGTCCCAATTCGCTATCGAGCTCCACTGTGCCGTTGAGTTGCTCGATCTTCTGCTTAACGATGTCCATCCCCATGCCGCGGCCGGAGATGTCGGTCACTTTTTCCGCTGTGCTGAAGCCGGGTTCCCAGATCAATTGCAAGATCTTCTGACGCGAGAGCCGCTCCGCATCGGCCATCGAAATCATGTTGCGCTCGACAGCCTTTCGAGCAATCTTTTCCGGATCGATGCCACGGCCGTCATCGAGCACCTGAATGACGATGTGATTACCCCGGTGAAACGCATTGAGCGTCACCTTGCCGCGGCGTGGCTTGCCCGCTGCGATACGCTCTTCCGGCGTCTCGATGCCATGATCGGCCGAATTGCGAACCATATGAATCAGTGGGTCGCTCAGTTCGTCGATCATTCGCTTATCGAGCTCGGTCTTCTCCCCGCCGATTACCAGATCGATTTCTTTGCCATTGGCTCGAGTGATGTCGCGGATAACCCGACGAAAACGTGTGAACAGCGGCCCAATGGGCACCATACGCGTGTCCATCACGGTCTTTTGAATTCCGTCGCTGACCCGCTCGAGCTGATGAACCGCTTCAAAAAAATCATTCAGGTGTTGCCGCGCACCGATACACTCGTTGAGCGTCTCACGGATTTTTTCCAAGTCCGCCCGAAGTTTTCGCGCGTGTGTGGCAACCAGTTCCCGCTCAGTAGCCGATTCGCCGAATGCGCGATCGCCGTTGCTTTCGAGGCGATCTAGCAATGAGAAGGAATGATCTACAATTTGTCGCGACTGCTTGTCGGCAATCAGTGTTCTCAGACCCTCGCCAATTTGTGACAAACGCGCCTTGGAAATCACCAACTGGCCAGCGAGGTTCATCAACTGATCGAGCCGATCAATATCGACACGCAGGGTTTCGGTCACCCGCTTGGGGCTGTTGTCCCCATCGGCTGTTCGTCTTGTCTGATTGGTGGCCGTTCTTGCGGCAGAGCGTTTGGGCGACGTGTCTGCACCACTTTTCCGGGCTGTCGTCTTGCTTGGTGACTTCTGTGCGGCAGTTTCGCTGCCGGTCGACTGTGCCGGCGTTTCGTGATTGGCGGAAGCCGGTATTTCCGATGACTGCGAAGTCTTGGGCGCTGGCGACTCTTCTGACTTGTTAGCCGACGTGGACAATGCGTCCTCGTCGTCGTCCAACGACTGCAACTCGATCTCGCGAACGCCAGAGACATTCAGATTCTCATGAATAACCTCTTGCGGCTCATCCGACGTCAGCCCAAGAGCCAAATCCGTTACTTCGTCCAGAGAATCAAGCTGCTCAGACGTCGGACGAGAATAGAAGATCGCACCCAGGCGGTTGGCTTTCTCCTGAACCAGTTGTGCCTTGAGCCCTGCGGCCGGCAGGTGTGGTTCAAAAAGAATGCGGATAAACCAACACGTCGCCCCGCCAGGGGCCAGGCGAACAACTTCTTCGTAGTCGGCACCGGCAGATGGCGAGCCGCCCGTCGCGGCTGCCCCGCTTCCTTCATTTACTCCACAGCTATCGTTGCCGCTGCCTGAATTGTCCCCATCTTGGCCTCCTTCGCGATAAGCTGTTACCAGCTCTCGATACAAGTCGCTGAAGTGGCCCGACTCGGGAATCGACGTCTTTAGTTGCTCGATGTAGGTGCGGACCGTGTCGCTGTATTTGAGCAGCACATCGGTCAACCGCGGAGATGGTGCCTCTCCTCGGTCGCCCAGTTCTTGCAGCACGTCTTCGATTACGTGCGAAAGCTTGGCCACGCGATTCAGACCAATCGCTGCCGCAGACCCCTTAATACGATGGGCAATGGTCAACAATTTTGGCGTGGCATCCGGACCGGGGCTTTCGTCGCCCGAAACGAGAATTTCTGTAAACTCGTCGAGCGACACGCTCGCCTCGTCGATAAAAATCGAGCGGTATTTCCCAGGAATATCGCCTTCATCAACCACATCGGCGAAAACGTCTTCGATGGCACCTTCTGCCGCAGCAATGTCGTCGTCCGATGTCTGCACACTCGATCCAGTGGTATTCGATACTGTGTTTGACGGCAACGGTGCAGAGGAACACCCCTGCTGCTGATCGCCCGATGCTGCGTCATCACTGGTTTTGCAACTTGTACCATACGGCGCAGTCGCCCCTCCCGACGCCGGCGTACTCGCCTCGTCGGGCTGATCTGCCCCATGGTTTGGTGTGTTTGCAGTAGTGGCATCAGCAGCAGCAGAAGAAGAAGAAGAGACTGCGCTGGCATCTCCTCCGGCCTCTCCACTGTGCAGCAAGCCATCGAGTTGTTCGATGAGCGACGCGGTATCGACGTTCGCCGGCGACTCTTCACACAGTGCATCGACCATTTTCACCAAGATGTCGACGGCGGAGAAAAGCACCTCGACCGCCTCGGAGGTGAACGCAAATCCTCCCCGGCGAGCCGCGTCGAAGACGTTCTCCATCTTATGCGTCAGCGAGTTGATTTCTCGCAGGCCGAGCATGGCCGACAGCCCCTTGAGACTATGGGCTGCCCGGAACATCTCGTTCATTAGTTCCGGGTCCAGCGTATCCGCGGGCGCGGCCGTGGCGACGAACTCGTCGAGCTCGAGCAGATTTTCATTCAGTCGATCGAGCAACTGGCCCGATTCGTCAAGAAAATCGCTCAATAAACCCTGAAAAAATTCGTCGTGGACGACATGGCCTTCAGAAGCGCTCATCGAACCATCCTGTGCACAGTGTTATTCGGGAAGCCGATAGAGCCAGGGCCTTTGTTGCTCCATATTTCGCTTGAGAATGTCCGAAATTCCCTCGGCGGCGCCGGTCACGAGCATCGCGCCGGGTTTCATCACCGATTGGATGTTCTTCACCACGCGTTGTTTCGATTCACCATCGAAATAAATCAACACGTTTTTGACGAACACCAGATCGAACACGCCTTCGCGAAGCGGCTCCATCAGGTTGTGCTGTTTGAAACGCACCATGGTTCTCAATGCGGGCGACGGCTCCCACAGTGGTTCGCCTGGCACCTGCTTGAACCAGCGACGTTTCAGATCAGCGGGCACGAGCCGCATGGCGCGCTCTGAAAAATGGGCTTGTTTGGCCTTCTCGAGCGCTTCGATGCCGATATCAGTTCCCAGGATGTCGATCTTCCACTGGCGATAGTTCACAATCGTGTTGGCGATAACGCAGGCGATCGTGTACGCCTCGTCGCCCGTGCTCGAAGCCGCCGACCAGATGCGCAGCGAGCGGTCGCGATCACCTCGTCGTGCAGCCGATGTGATGCCAGGCAGAAACTGATCTCGAAACCACTCCCACTGGCTTTCGTCACGAAAGAGAAACGTTTCGTGCGTCGTGATTTCCTGCAAAAACGCGTCCCACTCAGGATCATCGAGGTTCAGCTTCGCGAGCGTTTTATAGTAGGCGTCGAAGTCGGAAATCCCCGTTTCGCGAAGGCGACGACGTAGACGGTTCGAGAGCAACGTTTTCTTCTTTGGCGAAATGCGAATGCCCGTGTGCCGATAAATCAAGTCGGCATAACGAGAAAGCTGGGCATCGGTCACTTCCTGCAATGTGGTGGCCATATCGAAACTGCCCCTTAGGGAATCAAGAAGTCGTAACTAGTCTGCAACGTGCAAGGCCGGCAAGACCGCAGCACGAGGAAATCGATTTCTTTCACGCTGCCATCGCTGTGTGCTCTTCCCCGCAACGGTGCACGCTGCTGCCGGTAGAAACTGCTTCATCCGCTGCCAGAGGCCCTGGACGCGACACGGTGGGCCGCGTCCAGGGGCCTCGTGTGGCTGGAATGACTTACTCAGTGCGGAAGCGGGCAACCAGGTCGCGCAGACTCGCTGCTTGGGCACCCAGCTCTTCGGCGCTGGAGGCCATCTGCTCACTGCCGGCGGCGTTCTGCTCAGTGACCTCCGCGATGTTCTGCGCGGCGGCCGCCACTTCCTTGGCATTCCCGGCCTGCTCGACCGTTGCCTCGGCGATCTGCGAAATCTTGGTCGCGGTTGCTTCCACGCCCTCGATAATGTTCTTAAGGGCCTCGCCTGTCCGTTCGCTGAGCGCAGCCCCCTCTTCCACACGTCGAGTCGATTCTTTGATCAACGACGAAATCTCTTTCGCTGCTTCGCTGGAACGCTCAGCGAGCTTGCGAACCTCGTCGGCCACTACGGCAAAGCCCAGCCCGTGCTCGCCTGCCCGAGCCGCCTCGATCGCCGCGTTAAGAGCCAGCAGGTTCGTCTGCCCGGCGATTTCAGAAATCACTTGAATGATTTCGCTTATCTGTTCGGAGCTGGTCTTGATCAGCTCCATGGCCTCGATCGACTGCGTGACCGCATTGCCACCCTCTTCGGCCAGATGGTTGGTCCGCTTGGCAACTTCATCTGCCTCCAGAGCGTTGTCCTTCACCATGTCGATCGATCGCGAAAGCTCGTCGATCGAGGCATTCATTTGCTCGACGGCCGAGCTCTGCGTCTGCGCCCCTTGAGCCAAGGTTTGCGAACTCTCGGCAATCACTCGCGAACCTTCAGTAAACTGATTCGCGCTTTCAACGACCTGCCCAATCATGTCGCGAAGATCGTTCAGCATCTTCCGCAGACCATCGGCCAAACCGCCAACGGCATCGTCGCCGGTCACGGTGACTTCCTCTGTCAAATCACCTTGCGCGGCGGCATCGACTACGCGAAGCAACTCGTCCACCCGGCGACGGAGTTCTTCCTGATCACGGCGTTCTTTCTCAAGC
>WGDQ01000262.1 GCA_015493185.1 Planctomycetaceae bacterium | reverse complement strand
AAATATGGGGCCAGACACCAACGGTAGGTGGCCCTGCCGCCCTCCAGAAAGTGCTTTTCCTCGAACAGATGACGCCGCACGTCGAAACCGTGTTCCACAATGGCGTCGGCCTCGGCCCACAGCCCCATGGCCTGATCCCAGTAGGGCGGAGAGTCGACGATCGAGAATCGTGCGATCGCGATCACGGCCAAGGCCACCAGAAACGTGGCCGCTGCCCGAGGGGCAACGAGCGATCGCTCGGAATGGGACGCGACATCGTTGGCCATGAAAGCTGCCGGCCGGACAGACCGGTTTTGCTGGAACAACGCAAACTTGAGGCACGCGCAACAGTACTTCTACGAAGCCTCGTTGAAAAATGGCTCCGCCCGTCCGACCGAGGCGAAGCGACCTGGCTCGGCAAGCCCGCTGCGGATCGTCGGAAAAGTCGGGCTTCGGACGGCGCCGAGCCGGCCCGTTTCGGCCGTTTGGAGCCGGAATGCGTTTTTCAACGAGCCGTCAGCCACCTGACGGATGCCCGGCGCGCTGGATTGCTGCTTTGTTGGAGGCGATGATCGTCGGGCTGTGGTGGCAGCGCAACAGGCGTGAGCGACCGCAATTCACGCGCAATCCGTTCGTCATCGGGAGCCAGCCTTGTGGCCTTCTCCAACAGCGGAATGGCCCGGGCCGAGCACCCCAACTCACGAAGCCCCCGAGCTACGGAAAGCAACGTTTCAGCGCGGCGCCTGGCGATGCCGCGCGTTGTGTAAAGGCTCCAATATATGCGCATTCGTTGCGACTCGAAAGGATGCGTGACGTAATACAGAATTTGGTTGTCGGTCAGGCTCCACAGCCGATAGCGAAAGCGAGGGTCGTCGATATTCATTTGAATTTCGCGCACCACAACACCCTCTTCCGATGCGTAGGCGCGCGCCTCGTCGGCATCGAGCACAACCAGTGGTTCGCTGCGTTCGGGCAGCCGCACTTCAAACGCCGGTCGTGCATTCCAACTGCTCAGGTCATAGATCAAGACACCAACGAGTTGGACACCCACCGAATAGAAAAACAGCGCGCGAAACGCCCGCCGCGGTCGATCCGCTTCGCGCAGGCGCGGCAGCACCGGCACGAGCAGCAGAATCAACAGCGGTACAGTGTCGACAATCGGTCGGTAGCCGTAGGCCCAGCCTCCCCACCAGTCGAAATACACCGAGTGCACGGCCCACACCGCCACGGTGGCAAGCACCAGCGGTCGAAGGGCCGCGTACTTCGGACGCCGGAAAGCCAGCACGGCCCCCCAAACGCAAAACAGCAGCACCGGCGAGAACACCAGCAGCCCCCGCGAAGGGCTGATCAACAGGCCCGCCATGCCAACCCACGGCGGCGTTTGCCAAGGATCGCTGCCGCCGGTGATCTGCCGGATCGATTCCGACTGGTGCAGCTCGCCGAAGTGAAGCACCGAGCCGAACACGGCATCGTGGTAGACCAGCAACCCCACGGCCAGCGGCAAGCCGGCCAGCACATACCATCCGATCGCCGCGCGATCGCGCCACAGGCCGTAAAGCCCGAACACGATCACCACCACAGCGCTGGTCGGACGACACCAAACGGCCATGGCCAGCAACATGCCGACGGCCGCCCAATATCGTTTGTCGCGCGACGATTGCAGAAACGCCCAAATGCCGGCCGCCAGAAAAAACACGTCCGGCGCATGGCTCATCCAATGTTGGCTGCAAATCGAAAACACCGACGTTCCCAGCGCGTAAACCAGCGTCAGTCGTTTGGCATCGGAAACAGACAGAAAGTTTCGCGCCGCGGCGTAAATCAGCACAGCCGACCCCGCCGCAAACAGGGCCGCCGCCAGTTTCGAAACCACGGCGAACATCAACGGCCACTGCCCAACAGGTCCGACCAGCAACCGCGCCGCGGCAAACAGCGGCAGGCCGCAGATCGCCGGCCCGGGAAAAAAACTGCTGCCGTAGCGTCCCTCGGTCGGTGTGGGTTGAACCAGGTAGTCGGGCCGGTCGACAACCAACTGGCCGTCGGCGATCAGTTGTCGCACATCGGCGTCGCAGTAGGTCACCTCCACCGGCGTCCGACGATCGCCGTTCACAAGATTCCAAAACAAAAAGTCAGGGATCGTTTCGGCTGCAAAGGTAAAGCCCTCGCCGTCGAGCAGGTTTTCCGTCAGGCGACCGTTGACGTCGGCATCGCGGTACGGCGGAAAAAAACCGGTGAAGGCGTAGAGCAACACCAACACGACGAACAAGCGAGCACTCGTTCGTCGATCCGCGCTACTTGCTGTCAGCCAATGCTGGAACCGCGCCACGGCAATCTCCCGGCGACTGAACGACAGGGCAACAAGCCCCCCAAACTCAAGTGCTAAGCGGTCGCTGCCCAAGAAAGCCCACCCCGTCCAGCGCCCTTGCCGACCTCCACTGTCCGCCACACTGCTGCCGCACGAATCGGGAGCCGCTGGAAAATGCCACTTCTTCTTTATTTGCAAATCGCTATGAAGCACGCGGCACACAGCCCCCTTCCGAAGGCGGCCCACAAACATTGCGCTGAACCATCGGGCCGCACTCCTTGGTCCGAGATGTCGGGCTGCCACATCGGACTACCACATCAGGCCACCACATCGGGCCACCGCATTGGATCGGAGCATCGGATCAGGGCGCTCGGGCCGAGACATAAGCGCCGCGTTGCCAGTCGACCTTTTTCCCGATGAGGCAATACCTCATGCGTGTTGCCACGAGCCTATAGCCCATCTTAGCCACGCCGTTGTGGGGCATGAAACCGGCGCACGACACCCGGCCGTGAGCAAGAGGTGCAAAGAGGCAGACGCGATTGCCGCGAGCGGCGTTGGCATGCCAGACGCGTAGCGCCCGCGGTGTGCCCTCCGTGGTCCGAATGCCGGTGCTCGCCGGTGCCGCACGCTGCCGGCGTATCCATCGATCAGGGCACGTCCACTTGCCGCGCGGCGGCTCGAACGGCCGTGTGATCTTGCGACGACCACCAGAGCGCCACCCGCTCCCGTTTTTCGTCATCGACGAATCGGTAAGAGGGGCAACCGACTTGCTGCAAGAAGCGATCGAGCACCGGCGCGATGCCGAAGTCTGTGGCCGGCGTACCGTGCCGCTCGATCAAAATGGCTGCTGCCGAAGCGCCCAGCTCAGGGCGCGAGGCTCCGACCATGCGCAGCGGCTGCTTTTGCTCGATCCGCTGCGCGAGCCACTCGTCGACCTCGGGCCACGGATCGCGCCGTGCGATGGCCAGCACGGCGATCCACGGCAGTTCGTAGGGGGCCTCGTCCGTGGGCGGCAGAAAGCATCGATGTTCGATCGCCACCAGAAGCTGCGGAATCGCGGCACTTGTGCCATAGCGGGCCAACAAATGACACAGGGCCGCATGATGGCTCAACGGGCCGGCGGGCCACGAACCAGCTTCGCGTGGCACCGAGCTATCATCTTGCTGTGGTGCATCGGCCACTTGCTGAACGTAGCGGGGAACGAACTCGGAAACCACGTCCATATCGAGCATCGCCAGCATCCGCAGTTCGCGACCGTTCATGCGTCGCTTCTCGTCGAGCAGGCGCTGGAGCGTGTTTCGCGTGATTTGCTTGAGCCGGCGCGACTCGTCGATCGTCACCTCATATTCATATGCCATCCGCCGCCGCGGCGTGGGTAAATTCACCAGGTGAAAGAATGCGTGGTCCTGGCTCGGATGAGGGAATGCTACGCCCACGGGCCAGTTTCCCGGCGAGAGCGAGTTGCCGCTTACGCAGTGGGCCTCGCGATCGTTGATCGCGTCGAAATGGCTCGCCCGCTCGGCGCCCGCGGGAATGCTCGGAACGCCGATCAGCAAGTGCTGAATGCCCAAATGCCGCGCCCAAGGTTGCCCGTTGGCGTGGTTCTCGCTCGCCTGCCAATACTCGGCCACCATAGCGGGGTGCGTCCACGACAACAGGGCCTCGACGCGTTCGGCCGTTTCCGGATCGATCTCCGGTTCTTCCAGCGCTTCGCGCAACAGCCGAGCGGTGGTCGGCAACAAATCGTCGCGTGCCAGACAGTCTGTCAGATGGCGTTCGGCACGCGCGCTCAACTTATACGCCAGCGCGCGATCGCCGGCGCCCGGCTTCGGGACAAGCTCTGCGATCCACCGACGGATGTCGCTCTGCGAAACGTCGGGCAAGCGCGCCGGCGGGTTGCGAACCAACCACTGGCCCCGCGACTTTTCCCAGAGCGGCTCGAGCCAATGCCGCGCCGAGGCGCTAAGCGTGGGCGAATCGAGACGCCGCTGCAATTCGATCATTACCGGAACGATCCAATCGTCCCGCTGCTCAACGAGCCACCGAATGCGGGCTGCGGCTCCTGCCCGCGCTGCGAACGAGTCGCTTAGCAGTTGGCCAACCAACCCGGCAACCGCATCGCGTTCAGGAGGGGCCGCTTCGGTTCTCGCACTGCCCCTCGGCGATGCAGCAAGTTCCAGCCGTTCGACCAACG
>WGDQ01000261.1 GCA_015493185.1 Planctomycetaceae bacterium | reverse complement strand
AACTGCCCCAACATTTTTCTTGCAGCCACGGGTGATCCGGACTGTGCTCGAACCCAACATCGGCATTACGACAACCACCGGTCTGTTGTTGGTGTCCGCCTTGGTTGGGGGAATTGTTGCTCGGGCGCTGCGTTTGCCTCGGGTAACGGCCTATTTGCTGGTCGGGTTGCTTCTTGGGCCGCACTCACTGCAAGTTCTTCCTGCTGAGCACCTGGAGCACTTGGAGCCCATCGGCCGACTGGCCATGGCGTTGGTGCTTTTCAATATGGGGTGCCATTTTCCGCTGGACCATTTCCGCCGCATCATTTCGGGTGTGCTGCGGCTTTCAGCAGGTGAATTGGGGCTGACGTTCCTGCTTGTTTCCGGCGGTTTGGTCTTGCTGGGCGAATCGTGGGAGGCCGCTATTTTGCTCGGCACGCTGGCGTTGGCCACCGCCCCGGCCACCACGGTGTTGGTGCTGAAAGAGGCGTCGTCCGAAGGGCCGGTTACCGAGCGGACCATTGCTATGGTGGCCCTGAACAACCTGGCCTCGATCATTAGCTTCGAAGTGTTGATTCTGTTGCTCGAAATGGCGGCAGGTAAACTCGCGCTGCCTTTTTCGGTCGAATTGCGGTTGCTGGCTCGCGACTTGATTGGCTCGGTCGTGCTAGGAACCGCGGCTGGCCTGCTAGCCAGTTGGGCCTGCTCCTTGGCCAACCGTACGCGTTGGTTCGTTCTGTTGATCGGGCTGACAACGCTCGTGTTGGGATTATGCCATGAGTTCGGCATTCCTTACCTGCTCACGTTTTTGGCCATGGGGGCGGCCGTGGCCAATTCGTCTGATCAAACGCGCCAAATCGAGCAGGAGCTGGATCGGTTTACAGGGTTGGTGTGCGTCGTGTTTTTCGTAATCCACGGTGCCGAAATGGACCTGCGCGCGCTGGCAGCCGTTGGTACTGTGGGAGCCGGCTACATCGTACTTCGATCGGCGGGAAAGTACTTTGGTGCTTATCTGGCAGCCGACGTGCATCGCGATGGTCCCGATGTCAAGCGTTGGACAGGGGCCACGCTGCTTTCGCAGGCTGGAGCGGCCATTGCGCTTTCTGCCATTGCGGCCGAACGCGCTCCAGAGCTTGGCCGGCACTTGCAGAACATTATTTTGGGCACGGTTGTTTTCTTCGAGATCGTTGGGCCCCTGCTTGTTCGGCAAGCCGTGCTGCGAGCGGGCGAGGTGCCTTTGCTCGAGGCCCTGCACCACACGAGCACAACGCCGTTGGAAGAAGCCAGAAGCCTTTGGCGGCGCATCCGCGAGGCGCTTGGCATGGAGCCCTTTTCGCGTCGTGCTGCCGAACAACTGACCATTGGGCAGTTGATGCGGTCCAACATCGAGACCGTGCCCGCCTCGGCCACTTTTGGCGAACTAGTGCAACGCATCGAGCATAGCCACGACAATGTGTTTCCCGTAACCGGAGATGAGGGCGAGCTGGTCGGCGTCATTCGTTACCGAAACTTGCGCCAAGCGCTCTTTGTGCCCGACATCGGTGCCTTGGTGCGTGCGGCCGACCTGGCGGAAATGCCACTCACGCTACTCTACCCGGACGATCCCTTGGAAAAAGCGTGGGCTGTGTTGCGAACTACTGAGGACGACAGCGCGCCGGTCGTCAGCCGTGAAGAGCCCCATCGTGTGTTGGGCATGGTGCGACGGCGCGATCTGTTCCGCTTGTTCGCCAAACGCGTAACAAACAAAACGGGCAAGGAATCCTGAAACGAATTCGAAGGGGCCTTATTACTGGCCGAAAGACGGGCCTCATTCCTCGCTTGTTTGGTCGAGGCTTACCGCCGGTTGTTGGCCCGTCCGTCCGTGATTGCTACGGGCGCTTCCGTAGTAGAGGACGCAGGGTCAACGATTTCACGCGGAACAATTCGCCGTCGATGCGACCATTGGAGCGAAGGCCCACACGGTGCGTACCGGCTTGCAGCCGGATGCGTCCGATGACCGAGCGGCGATACTGGTGCGGCCCGCCTGTCGGCTCGACGGAACGTACAAGCCTTGTATCGCCCACATCGAGCACGTAGGCATTGTTCGACGTCGCGGAGTCGCTCGCCCATTCGAGAAAGACGAGGTATTCCGCATCGTGCGGGGCCTCGATATTCCAGACCACGTGATCGTTTTCGCTCTGCCACGATGCCAAAGCGCCATCGAGCGGGTCGATGCGTAGTGTATCGCCATACACTTCGGCATTGGCCGGCAGACAAAACAGTTCGTGACGCAGCGCATCGGCTGTGACAAGCTGCGGTTGATTGCCCTTCAGTGTTTTCGGACGTGGCGCGCCGGCGCGAAGATACTCCATCACATCGGCCAAATCCTGAGCGGAAAGGTCTTTCTCCAATCCCTCGGGCATTAGCGACTTGCCCGAGCTGGCCAGCACGTCGATTTCAGAACGCAGCAACGTATGACGCTTCCCTTCCTGTGCGAGCAGGGTAACGCTATTTGAGGTTTCCGCCGTCAAGAGCCCGGTGTAGATGCGGCCGTTGACGGTTGTGGCCGTATAGCCGAGATATTTGGTTTCTACGGCCCGATTGGGATCAAGTATGGCGATCATCAGCGCTTCGTTGGATTTATCCGTCAACGCGCTCAGGTCGGGCCCGACGGCGTGTCCTTGGCCACCGAAACGGTGGCAAACAGCACATCGCTTGTTGAACACTTCGCGTCCCCGCGCTGGGTCTCCTGCCGTTTTCATAGCGCTGCGTAGCTGCTCGATCACCTGTTGCCTGGTTGCAGAGCGGTCGGAGGCCAGAAGTTGTCTGGCTTGCCGGCGAATATCGGAATCGCGATGTGTGATTAGTTGTTGGCGGCGGGCAGAGTCGATATCGGTTGGCGACAATTTGCCCGCAGCCAATGCATTGAGACACGCACGGGCCCAATCCGGATGCTGCAAGGCCAGATCGAGCAATGCTCCACGAATGCCTGGTCCGTATGTCGTCCAGGAATCGAACAGCGCTGCTGCCACGGCCTCGGCGGGCAGTCGGCCCAATGTCTCAAGGGCTGCGTGTTGAACCGCTGGCGGTTGGTTGGCCGCGAGCAACGAGCGTAGCCGTTCGGCTTCCCGACGCGAACGGTCGCCGCTATGTCCTAGCAAGCGGATTGCTCGAACTCGCGCCGTCTCGTCGGCCGAGGGATCGACAGCGATTTCACCTGCCCGTTCGAACAGTATTGCCAGCCGTTCGAGTTCGCCGCGCAACGCATCCGAGGCTTTCTCGCGTAGCGACTTCAGTGCCCGGCGCTTCCGCTCCAGCGCCTCTAACCACTGGCCCAGAATATCGAGCCGCCAAGAAATATCGGCAAGCCGTTCGGTCTCGGATGCCTTGCCCGAAGCGCGTTCGGCCGTGACGAGCTTGAGCAACCGGAGAAGCGGCTGCTCCTGGTTGGTGGCAACCGCAACGATCATGAGTTTGGCGACCGTATCAGCCGGCAGTACGGAAGGCCCACGCTGCCCCGCCGACGGCCGGTCTTTCGCCTTCACTGAAAGCGCCGCCGGCGCGGTGTTGGTGCCTCCGGAAGTGCTTGTATCGTCGACCGGGGCACCCACCAGGGCATCCACCACATCGGGCAATCGCGGCACAACCGAGCTGAACGCGGCTGCGACAATCCAACGATCACTGCGATCATCCGTGAGCAGTTCAGCCAGTGCGTGGCCCGCACGCGGATCGTTCCATTCCCCCAATGTGTACGCCAATTGGCGCCGGACGGCGGCGTCTTCGTCCTTCAGCAACGACAACAATGCGGCGGCCAGTTCTGCGTGATCGCCCAGCATTGGCTCCGATAAGCGAATGGCATGGCACCGCACGCCGGCGTGTTCATCGGATAAGCGGGCCAACAGCGTGGCGGCGTCGAGTTGCCCCAGCGCGGCCAACGTGTAGAGGGCGTGCAGACGCGCCGTGGCATGTGGCGAGCGTGCGGCCAATTGCCGTAGCGGCTCGACCGCACTTCGATCGTTGCGTTCGATAAGCGTTTGTTGCACCAAGTCGCGTGCTGCGCCGCTGGGGCTTTCTAGAGCCGCGACCAGGGCTTCTGTGCTCATCTGCCGGTAGTTCACGATCGGCCTTGGCGAAGCACCGACAGGCAGCACGCGATAAAGGCGCCCCTGCCCTGCCCCGGCTCGCAGATCGAGCTGAGCCTGCATGCTGGGAGGAATCCACTCAGGATGCTCGATCACCGCGCGATACATGTCAGCCACCCACAACGCGCCGTCCGGGCCGGTTCGCAAGCGAGTGGGGCGAAACCAATTGTCAGTCGAGGCCAGAAACTCCGAGGTCTGTTCGTCGCTGGCCCGGCGGCTGTGGTACTCGACGCCTTCGCGCCACCAGACCTCTCGATGCACCAGATTATGGACCGGTTCGCTAACAAACGTGCTGCGGGAAAAGGCGGGGCCAAACAGAGCGCCGCGATAGACGATTCCACTGCAAGCCGACGTGAAGCGATTGGCCGTGTGCAAATCGTTGAACCGTTGGACGGTACGACTGCGCGGAAAAACGCGCGCCGAGCCCGGCTGCTGAGAAACATCGATCACGGCCGAAGGTGCTGGCAAGTGGGGATTTCTGGCCAGGTAGCGATCTTCCAGAACAAACTGGAACAGGGGGTTCGTGTTGTGGTTTCCGAACCAGTTGCCCCATGCGTCGCGACTGCGGACAAATTGCGTTGTTCCCAGCAAGGGTTCCACACGCCCCGTATCTGGCTGAATTCGGTAGTCGCGACCGCGGATATCGACGGTTTGTCCTGTTT
>WGDQ01000260.1 GCA_015493185.1 Planctomycetaceae bacterium | reverse complement strand
GGTGGCCGCTGCCCTCGAGCTGCTGCCGAAACGGGATTCGAAAAATTCAGGTGCTGGCCGATCGTCTCGCTAACGCGGTTTCGCAGCCCCCTGTTTCGCACGCCCAAGGTGCCGGCCCTCGGTCGGTTGCAACCTGGGCGACCAGAGGCGATCGCAACTTCGGATCAAAAACGCGCGCATCCCTTCCCGTGGCCGTCATTGTTTTTTATCGGATCGGACCAGCTAGCGCGTTTGCCGACCGATAAAATGGGCCGCAGCGGTGGTGCTATGTGGCGTTTTCTTTCTCAACCGACTCTGAAGCGCGAGAAATATTCTTCCGGCCGTGAAGCAAGGGAACCGCTCATCGATGTCGCGATCGCAAGCCGCCATATTCGCCTGGCTTTTGGCCTACGCTGCCACACTGGCGGTGGTGATCGGCGCGCTGGTGTGGTCGCGACAATGGGCGATGCGCGAGTTGGGCTCGCCCGAGGCTCGCCGACACTGGCAGCAGTGGCGCAATGAAGAAATCCGCCGTGCCGAACGTAAGCAGGGGCCCGTCCGCCGGCGTCCGCCCATTGCCGAGGAGCCGCCGCTGTTGATCTTGCTGCGCGATAGCTTCAGCGGCATCGTGGTCGGCGTGGTGGTAATCGTTTCGGTATTGTTCGGATTTGTCATGTATATCGCGCGCGCACTTTTCCGTTCGACACGCAGTGCGCGAAGCACCGTGCCCGGGCAAACCGATACGTCTGGCAAACTGCCGTAAGCATTCGATTGCGGACACGGCTACCAGCGCTGAGCGCCATGTGTGCGATAAGATGCTGAAAACGTGGGGTGCCGGCTTCGCTTCGAGCCCTGTCGCATGCCACAGGCCCGTCGTCGACCGCATGCGTTCTTCTTGTTGGCAACCTGGCGGCGTTGAGTCGGCCCGAGCAACTGCTTGCCGAACGTGAACGCGCGCGGCGTGTGCCCGACGTGCCGAAACTTGCTTCGCAAGGCGACGACCCGTATAGTCGCGACACGTGATGTTGCGGCGCGTTGCTGTGGCACGGTGCTTTGCATTCTCTGTAGAAACCGCGCGTGGCCGCGATTGCGGGCGGCGCGTTTTCTGGCTATCTACGGCAGCCGCCTGCGCGGGCCGGCTGTTTTGCCGGTGCATCGCTCGAGGCGTGCTTGCCTTCCCTTTTTTTCGGCAACGACCGGCTGTGGCCTTGTCGGGCAAGATGGCGATTCTTCAAGCGTGACTGCTATGGGTGAAGTTCTTACTACATTCGATCTCATCGTGTTTGTCGTTTCGCTGGCCGTGGTCATGGCCGTGGGACTTTACGCGGGTCGGCGTGAGGAAAACACGGAAGATTACTTTCTGGCCGGGCGAAAAATACGCTGGTTCGGCGTGGCGGCCTCGATCTTCGGAAGCAATGTCAGCGCCAATCACCTGGTGGGCTTCGTCGGTGCGGGCTTCGCCATCGGTTTTGCGCAAAGCCACTTCGAGCTGGGGGCCATCGCCGGACTGATGCTGTTGTGCTACGGCTTTCTGCCCGTCTATCGTCGCTTGGGGCTCTACACGCTTTCGCAATATCTGAGCCAACGATACGACGAACGCAGTCGGTTGGTTTACGTCATCATCATGCTATTGGTGATGGTGGTGGTGCAGATGGTGGGCGGCTTTTATATCGGAGCCCGGAGTTTGGGATTGCTGCTGGACGGCAGCCCGCTGGAACTGAGCTACAATGCCGGCGTGATTGCCCTGGCCGTGATTGCCGCCACCTACACGATTCAGGGTGGTTTGAAGGCCGTGGTGTGGACCGACGTGATTCAGTCGTGCCTTTTGCTGGCGGCCGGCGTGCTGATTGCGGTGGTCACGTTCTGGCAGCCCGAGGTAGGCGGCTGGGGCGGCATGATGCGGCTCGATACCGGCGGCGGCATGCTCGACAAAATGCGGCTTTACCGTCCGGCCGCCGATCCGGATTTGCCGTGGACCGGTGTGCTCAGCGGTTTGATGGCCCTGCACTTCTTTTATTGGGGTACCAATCAGTTCATCGTGCAGCGTGCCTTGGGTGCGGTGAGCGACGCCGAGGCGCGGCGCGGCATTGTGGCCGCGGGAATGCTGAAGCTGCTGATCCCCTTCTTCTCTATTGCCGCCGGCGTGGCCGCCTACTATCTGCTGGCCGAGCGCTTTCCCGGACACTCGATCGATCAGGATACGGTCTTCACGGAGCTGACTAAAATGCTGGTGGCGCCGCTGGCGCCGGGGTTGGTGGGTCTGGTTGCCGCCGGCCTGATCGGGGCCATCCTTTCGTCGATCGATTCGATGATGAATTCGTCGGCCACGATCGTGACCATCGACATCTATCAGCGATACATCAACCCCCGAGCCGACGAGCGGCGATTGATCTGGGTCGGCCGTTTGTCGATCGTGGTCTTTGTGGTTCTCGCGGCCGCGTTGGCCATTGCAACGCAAGATCCGCAGTCGGATGAGAACTTCTTTCTCAACATCGTCGATCAGCAAAGCCATTTGGTGCCGGGGTTGTTGGTGGCTTTTCTCTGCGGCATGTTCTGGTCGCGAGCCACGTCGAGCGGGGCATTTGCCGCGATCGTGGCCGGACCGGTTTTCTCCTTCGTGCTGGCATGGAGCTATGCTCCGCTGAGCCGTAGCATGCCGCAACTAAGTGCATGGTTCGGACCGCAACTCAACACGTTCCACCGCGTGGCGGTGGTCGTTTTGTTTTCCATGGTTGTGCTCATCGTTACCAGCCTTGTCACGCCACACGATCCGGAGAAGGGGCGGCTCACCTGGGTTCACTTGAGCGGTGTTCGTCGCGGTGCGGGGCGCCGCCTGTTCTGGCAGCTCGCCGTGTCGCTGGTGTTTTATGTCGGCTTGGCCGTTTTGATGGTGCAGGCCATCGTGACTCCGACGGCTGCCGCCGTGATTGCCGCCGCTTGGACCTTCGGGGCGTTTTTCTTCGCCGCCCTCGACCGGCGTCGCATGCGCGATGTTCCGGCAGACGATCCCCCTTCGCCGCAAAAGGCACCACATGCCGAAACCGCCACCGTGCCACTATATTTCGACGACCGCGTGTGGGCCGGCGTGCTGTGCGCCGGTGCCATGTTCATGATGTACTACTTTTATTGAGAAGCGGTCGATTCTGCGGAGTCGAACCAACGACCGGGCGATATGGCGGCACTGGGCAGCGGCTTGCTGGGCGCAAAAGAAAGAACGCGAGACTGGCCCGGGGGCACGATGCCGTCTTCTCCGTGTCGGCCACTGGTTTCAGACCGCGGCACGCCGCCTGTCTTGCGGACTTGCCATGCGGGGCCTGCCGTTTTCTCCGCGGCCCCGCTGCATGTGGTTGTGGGGGCTTGTTGTGTTCGGGCATTGTGCCGCGCGGCGGTGGCGTGGCGTACAATGGGGATATGAGCAGCACCACGCAGCAACCGGCTTCGACCCCTTCCTCTCACGGTTCGGATCGTGTTGCATCGACGGCGCTTCGCTGGCGCGTTTGGCCCATTCGCGACGATCGGGGCGCGGTGGTCCTGATCGCCACGGCGGCACTGGCCGGTGCCTTGCTGGCGCAATGGACCACTGGCAGCGTGTGGGTTGCCCTGCTGGTGGTCGGCTTGCTGGTGCTTTCCGCCTGGAGGGCCTTTCTGCCGGCCGACATCGCGTTCGATGCCCGAGGAATCGACTACCGCGTGTTGGGGCGTCGACGCCGGATTCCGTGGCATGCGATCGCGCGTTGCGAAGTGCTCGATCGGGGCATCGTCTTGCTGCCCGCCGACGACAGCGGACCGCTCGACTACTTGGGCGGTCTCTACCTTCCGTGGCGCGATCACCGCGACGAGGTGCTGGCGTGGCTGACACGATGCCTGCCTCCCGAACGCCTGCACTGATGATCTGCGTCGATCGTCAGCCGCCCCGATTGCCTGCGTTGACGACTTGCACTGGCCTGTCTGCGCCAATGGTCTGGGCCGATTGCCCGCGGCGACTGTCTGCACCTCTGCGCCGTTTGTCTGCGTTCGCTACCCACAGGCGAGCCGTGCGAACTTCGTTTTCGGTCGGCTGATAAGGCTTGCCGTCGACGATCGAAACCGCTGGCGAATTATGACGACCAACGCCTGTTGAGGTTGGCAGCCACGAGGCGCGAGCGAACAGCGCGGAGTATGGGCCGAGCATCGTTTGCCACTGTGGTCTCCGCTTCGGCGCCGTAAGTGCGGGGTCCTGGCTGCTTCCCGTCGCGCCGCACCGCTATCCGGGTTCTCGGGCGAGGCCGCGGGAACAATTATGTGGAACAATATGTATTTCGCACAGCCCCCGGGTGTGCATCGACGAAGCAAACGGGCACACCGGGGGTCGATCGTTTCCGGCCGAGACGGATCAGCATAAGAGCCAACGGACAGAACGGGAATTGCGGACAAGCAGACTGCGGTCTCGCTTGCCGTTTATCGGATTTGTCCGGTCGTTCTAAGTCAGTCGTTGGTTGCGAAGGCCGGCAATAATCAGCAGCACCACAACGTTCGGAAAGGGTCGGCTACATCGGTGGTCGTGCCCCGGTAGGGTCGATCAACCACAACCAATCGTCGAAGAGAAACTCCAGCCGAATCGCCAGCAGCGCGATGCGGCCCATCACCGTATAGCCAAAGGCGGCGCCGAACGTGATCATCAGAAACCAGATGCCCAGCCGCGACACACCGCCCACCACGCCTTTATGTTCGATCGAAAAGAAGAAGTAAGTCAGACAGGCAAACACGCCGATCACCACAATCAAATTGCCCAGCGTGCCGGCCAGATCGAAACGGCCCGATTCCATGGCGACCAGCGGCAGCACCGTGCTGTTGATCTGACTGAGAAAGTCGGCGTGGATGAAACCTACCAGGCGAATGCCGGCCGTGGTGCCGATGATGAAGGCCAGCGGCCAACGAGCCAGCCATTGGCCTTTGGGGGCCAATCGCATCATCAGCAAAATGCCCAACACGAGCGGAACCAGATAAAGCCACGAAAATGGATCGCGCACCGGTGAAAGACCGGGCATGGCCCACGCCTTGATCGTGGCCGGAAACAGCTTGCCGAACAGGTTGGGCACCATCGTGGCCCAAACGCCCACAACCATCCAGTATGCCGCCGAAACGCCCACGACCACGGCCTCGGCGATTTTGTAGAACGGGTTGTCTCGGTAGAGAAACGAAAAGATGGCCAGCGTAAACAGCGCGGCCAGCCACAACCCCGCCGTGCGAAAAATGCTCGGTCGGGCCGTTTCCGTAACGGCTTCCCAGGCATCGGACGAAACGGTGACGTCGCCCAGGTCTTGAACGTAAACCACACCGTTGCCCACCCACAGGGCACGGCCCAACAACCACAGTCCGGCCACCACCAGCAGTCCGGTCCAGATCATCCGTTCTCGATTCATGGTCGGTAGCGCTCCTGTCTGCGCTGGGCGAAGTAAATCACGTTGCCGGCGATGATCAGAAAGATCATCAGCATGTGGGCCACCAGTTGCGGCCCCATCCGCCGCAGCCCTTCCAAGTAGCGGCCCACATCGGCCAGGTCGTAGCGATCGACCACCAGCTTCTCGTATTCGGCCGCGCCCTTGATGGCCCCCAACAGCCCCGGAAGCTGGTCGGGAATGTACGGATACAAAAGCGGGGCCTGCACTCCGGTGCAACCACCCACGACCGGAATGCCATAAGGCGTGGCCGCGTATTGCACCCATTCCTTTGTGCCCGGATAGCCGGCGCTCACGTTGATCACCAGGTCGAAATCTTGCACGCTGCGAATGCCCTGCATCATGGGGATCTTGTCGATGTTCACGCCTTTGTCGTCGGTTGTGTAAAGCTGCCGCAGGTCGGTGACAATCACCTTGATCACCCCCTCGTTGCCAGGCTTGAAGCCAAGGTTCACGTAGTCTTCACCGTAAACCAGGTTGGGGAAGTCGGTTTTGATCACCTTGCGGATTTGGTCGTCGATCATCTGCGGACCCACGGGCCACAGGGCGATGAAGTACATCTTGTGCCCTTTCTTCGCGCAGTGCAGCACGAAGGCCGTGGCCATGGGGCCCAGCTCGCCCTCGCTGGCCGGATCGTAGTCGAAGGCCAGCAGCACCTTGGAGCCGGGCGGCAGATTCTCCACCGCGTCGAACACCGCTTTGGCCAGCGGCGTGGGTGTTTCGGGAAAGCGAAGTTGGAACAATATCGGAATCGCCACGGCCAGCAGCATCATCAAAAAAATCCAGCGGCGATCCAGTCGGGCCACATATTCCAGCACGTCAGTCTCCCCCCGTTCCCAGATACGAACGATCGACGGCCAACAACACCTTCAACGATGTCGAGGCGATTCCCAGCGCGATGCCGATCATGATCGCGCGGTTGCCCGCCGTATTGAACCATTGCATGATGCGGATGGTCAGCTCCTCGATACGCAAGAATGAAAGCGACTCGGGCAACCAACTAGTGAGATAAACGCCGGCGAATGTGCGACCGAGCAGAATGATGAAAGCCGTTCCCAGCAGCAACACGGCCTCGAGATTTTTCGCCCGAAAGGCCCGGAACGCAGCCGAGGCGACGTAGAAAGCCAGCATGGCGAACATCGTGGCTGTCAGCGGCTTGAAGGCGTATTCATAAAGCCACCAGAACGGTGTGCCGACGGCCCGATACTCGCCCGACCACGGAAACTTCACCACGTGCGCCGCGGCAAACAAACGGCCCACATAACGGCGCCAGCGAATTTGTTTGCGGTAGTCGCCAAACATCAGGTCGCGCTGTTCCTCGGTAAGCGGACCGGCGCGGAGCAGAGCGAATCCCAGCTCTTTGTTGCGCTCGGCAGCCGTGGGCTGCTTGGCCAGAAAGGCCCGCAGCGCGGCAACTTGCCGGGCAGAAAGCGGCCCCATGCGGCGGAGCCCTTCCACCAGGTCGTCCACCGTCATTTCGCTGCTATCGAATTCGCGAAGAAACTTCTGTTGCAGGTTGTTGAGCGTTCGTTTTTCGCCCACGGTTTTCATCGGTTCGATGACCGTAGCGCCCGCCTGTTTCTCGGCCAGCATCTCGCGGGCTGTTTTGGGCACCTGAACCGGTTCGCCAGCCCGGTTCACTTCGGCAATGAGTTGATCGAATGTCCATCCGGCGGCTGCGGCCTTGGAAAGCGCCTCGATTTGTGCCTCGCTCAGCGGTCCGGCCTGTTTGAGCAGATTCACCAGCACTTGCTCGGCGGCTGGTGAAAGCGGCGTGGCCACCGGAAAGAACCGCCGCACCATTCGATCGCGCAAGCCCAGCGGCATCGGGCCCGTGAAACGCAGCCGCTGAAGCTCCTCGTCGTAGCTCAAGTCGGGGCTGATGGCCGCGGCATCGAACCGCTCGGGCAACGCGTCGGCCGGGCATTCGATCTCGGCCGTTTGGTTCGTGGCTTCGTACAGCGCGTCTACTGCGGCCAACCACTCGGGCGTGCCGGCCAATTCTCGCAGCGTGTGATATTCGAATTCGCTCATCCGCCCGGCAAAGGCCAACGCCCGATGGCCGGCATGATAAAACGCCTTGCCTCGCAGCGGCTCGGGCGGTTGCGCTTTGTCGTAAAGCGTCTCGACCGTTGCTTGCCACTCGAGCAGGTGCTTGTAGTTTTTCAAGTCATCGAGCTGATTCGGTTCCATCCAACCGCGAAAGCTGATCGTGCCGGCCGCGGCGTCGGCCACCAATTGGCCATGCACCGAATCGGGCAATCGGCGGCCCGACTTCTTGGGCGGAATCGTGCCTTCGACGGAAAACTCGAGCGGGAAGTCTTCCAACGACAGCGATGCGAAACGCTGCCCATAGTACTCTTGTTGTTCCATGGGCCGGGCCCCTACCTTGAACAGGCCCACGGTCAGCGTGATGAAAAACGCCGCCAGCGTGATGACCGAATAAGCCCAGCCGGCCGTTTGGTCGGAGATTTTCTTCAGGTGGTTGCGCACCAGGTTTCCACCACCCAAAATAAAGGCGATAGCGGCCAGAATATCGAACCAGATCGCGGCCACCTCTCCCCAGCTTTCAGTAGCCGGAATGAAAAAGGCCACAATCAGCGTGAATCCGCCCGCAGCGGTGATGATCAGTGGAACGGTTCGTTTCATGCCCTCGCATCCTTACCGCAGCATGGTGCCCTTGAGAAAGGCGACGGCTGCCTCGAGCGTTTCCGAGCCGGTAATCGCTGCCATCGTGGCCAGCCCGCAGCCGATAATCAGCACTGCCCCGACGACGAGCTTGCCCACATCTTGCCCTTTGAGGCTGCCAAGCTGATCGGGTTCGCCCGACAAGTAGGCCGAGGCCGCGAAAAACTCTTCGCCGATCAGCGTGTAGTCGCATGCGGCAACGAAGAACGGCAACTGAGCCGGCTGTGCCGTGCCGGCCACTTGAATGGCCCCGATCGCGTTGCCGGTTTCGGCAAGAATCAGCGATTCGGCAAAGAACGAGCCCATGTAGAAACAAGCGGCCGGTTTCTCACGCACCATCATGCCCGACAAATAGGCCACATAGCCGAACTGCTCGTCGGTCACGTAATAAATCGAATTCGGGTCGTAGGCGTCCGGGCGCCCTGCCGCCATGAAGGCCGACTGCACCGTTTCGCGGGCGGCGGTCATCACCAGCGACCGCGACGTAGGCACCTCGACGCGGGCATCGTACTCGGCCGCCGTGCGTGCAACGCGGGCCAGAATCGTGAGCCCCGCGATCGTTTGAATATCGTTCATGTCTTGAATGCCGGGAATGAACAGCACGCTGCGGCCCATTTCGGTCGCGCGTCCCACGGCCTCGTCCACGGCTTCGAGCCCGGCAATGCGTCGCACCCTCAGCGATCGTCCGCTGCGGGCAATGAGAATGAACGTGACCACCGCGCCGCAAAGAATGACCGTGATCAACAGCATCCAGATGCGGCCACCGTCGAACCATTGCCGGCGGGCGATGGCCGCTTCGCTGGTTTCGGCAAACCCAGACTGCGCACCCGAGGAGGCCACGGCCCGAACGCGAAAGAAGTAGGGTTCGCCCCGCTCGCATTTGTCGACCGTCACGCGAAGCCAGCCATCGCGGTAGTCGGCCGCTTCGGGCACGTAGAAGGCCACGTCTTCATAAACGCCATGAAATTCTTCAGCCCGAGACACGATGTAGGCGGCGATCCGTGGTTTTTGATCGCTTGGTCCGCCCTGCGCGCCGTTGGCGTCGCTACCGCCCTGAGTTGTTGCCGACGGTTCGGCATCACGGGTCACGCGATCGTCGTCGGGCGAGGGGCGAAACAATACGTCGATCTTATGACCGCCGTCCCAGGGGTGATCTTTGGCAATCACCTCGGCCGGCGGCGCAACCTCGCTCGGAGGCCGGTCTGGTTGCGCCCCGGCGGGCGCGACCAGGCAGCAGGCAATCAGCAAAGCGGCGACCGTCTGGGCAAACAGCCATGCCCACTGCCACTGCCCATGCAAGCAACCCACATACCGGCCGCGATGCCCGCTGCTCATGACGCCTTCCTTGGTCGATCGTAAAGCCATGCGCCTCTATCCTTCGATCAGTTCAACGTTCGCCCGCGGAATCGTGGCTTCGCGTCCCGATTCGAAACGCACCACCAGCACTCGGGCCTTCGATTCCGACTCGAGCACCTGTGGCTCGGGCGGCAGATCGGCCACTTCTCCGATCAGGCCGAAGTACGGGTCGCGAATCACACGCACTTGGGTGCCGATGTCGAGCTTGCCGCTGGGGCCGCCGGGCGACTCGGGCAGTGGCGTGTTGGCGTCTACAGGAATCACGACCTCGGGCCGCATCACGCCGGCGCGAATTTGTGTGGCCCCGTTTACCGAGGCATCGGCACCTTCGCGGGCGGCAAACAGGGCAAACGTGCGTTTGGCCATCGAGATTTCGCCAAACCCTTCTGTGATGATCAGCGTGAGGCCCACCTGTTCGCTGCCGGTGATCGCCACGCCCAGGTCGTAGCCCAGGAAGTCGCGCAAATCTTGATCGTCGATGCCGCCGGTAACGAGGGCCGCGGCACCGATGTCGACGGCCCGTCGTACGGCGGACGCGGTGACGCGCGCGCCGCCAATCACCACACAACCGGCCATGTCTGCATGAATCAGGTCTTCGGTCAGTTCCTGATCATGATCGGCGCAGGCCATGCGAATTTTTCCAAAAGCCTCGCCGGCGATGCCGAAAATGCCTTGAATCAGCGACACCTCGGCTTCGACGACAACGCCTTCGTTGGGCAAGACCTCGGCCACCGTGCCACTGATATATGCCTTCGTTTCCACGCGAATCGGCTCGCCGCGGATCATCACCTGCCCAGTGACGCTGGAAATGCTTTCCACCGTGCCGGCCACGCGCGACTTGTATTCGGTTTTGAAGAGTCCGAACAGTCCCTTGGTTCGGGCAAGCGGTTGGCCCACCTCGACCCGATCGCCTTCTTTCACCAGCATGCACGCCGGTACGTCGCCTGGTGGAACCGATAGCAGATTGGCCATATTCAGCGGGGTTACGTCGCCCGGCATTTCGGTGCGCGCCACCACATCGCGCGAGGTCACTTGCTGGCCGACTTCAACCAGCACCTCGCCCGGTATGGGCAACACACGACGTGCCCGATATGACTTGCGGGGCGTGACGGTTAGTCCGGGGGTGTATGCGTGGGCCATTTTCGCCGTAAGATTCGCGTTTTCAGAAGTTTTGCCACTCGGTAGCGTCTTGTTTTCTGAATGGCTGTGCCATGTGCAAGCGCCAAGCCACGAGCCAAACCGTGATGCAAGCCATCTATGCAAGCATCAGGTAGTCGATATATCGAAGCCGTGTACGTTGCTGGTATGCGGTACGTCGCTGGTATGCGTAGTCGGGGGTGTCATGTGGTAGCACGAAGATGAAATGATGCAGGCAACACGGAATGAAAGCGGTACGGAACAAAAAGTCGGCAAATTAAAAAGTCGGCAAATTGCTGTCGGCGCCCGGCGACAGCAGGCAGTTCGAACCGGTTGTGGTCCGTCGGCTGTTAGGGCGATATCCAAAATACCTCGTCCGCGTATCTCAGCGGTTCTTCAATAGGCTTCGTGCAAGGCAACTCCACGCCTTCTAGGTTTAGCTGGCACTACGTTGATGTCGAAGTTTTCAAAAACAAACGGTCCTAGGAAACGGCGGCCGGTTCGGGATAAAGATCGAGGGCCTCGATCCACCGTCGCAACGTGTCGCGGCACGCCTGGCGATCTTCGGGCAACGTGAGTGGTCGACCGCGGGCATCGAGAATCAACCCCACGGTGCCGCCACGAACTTCGCGCTGCACGCGCCGGCCCGAACCGGCACCCACATCGAAGCCACGAGCCGGTTCGATGTCGACCCGGGCGGTTTCGCCCGCAGCCAGTGGAAATCGGAGCAACTCGCCCACGGTCAGTTCGCCCGACTCGTTGAGCGTGGGGCCCTCGATGTGGAAACGGAAACAGCGTTTGCCCGCTTTGCCCGACCCGCGAGGGGCGATACAGGTGCCCAAGTAGATCAAGCAGTCTTTCTCGAAAACCTCCATGGCGGCCTGAGGATGCACCTGCGCAAGCACGCCCAGGTGCGGCATCATGAAAATGCTGTCTTTGGCCAACGTGGTGAAGCCCTCGGGCTCGAAGGCGTCGACCAGCATCATGGCCGTTTGCTGCATGCGGGGGGCATGCGATAGCACGCCGCCCGAGGCCACGAGCAGATCGAGCTTCATGTTGTCCACAATCGTTTCGCCGCCCACGGTTTGGCTGAATGTGTCGCCCACGGTCCGCTGCTGCTGCACGCCTTTAAGCGTGGTGGCAAACTGCTTGTGCTGGTCGTAGGCTAACCGCAGCGCCTCGCGGGCCACAGCCTGTTCGAACACCAGGGCTTCGAGCGTTTGCGGGATCGTGGTCGGGCGGATCATTTTGTTTTTCACCCGATTGCGAAGCTCCCGTTCATCCATGTCGAAGTGCACCCAGCGCAAGATGCGCGGCATCGTCGCTTCGGCGCACACGTTGGAGATCGAATAGCTCATGCCCAAATTGGCGCTCACCGTGCGGTTGAACGTTTTGTCGAACACGCTGAACACGTCGGTCGTGGCTCCGCCGATGTCGACACCCACGGCGTTGATTCCCTGACGCTCGGCGATTGTTTGTAAAATGTTGCCCACCGCGCCGGGCGTGGGCATGATGGGGGCGTCGGTCCAGCGAATCAGCTTGTCGTAGCCCGGGGCGTGGGCCATAACGTGCTCGAGAAACATGTCGTGAATTTTGTCGCGGGCCGGCCCGAGATTCTCGCGTTCCAGTACCGGTCGCAGATTTTCCACCACCGAAACGTCGGCTACGTCTTTAAGGGTTT
>WGDQ01000259.1 GCA_015493185.1 Planctomycetaceae bacterium | reverse complement strand
TAAGAGACAGTCCCACACCTGCCCGCCCGGATTGGCCGCCTCGAGCATTTGCAATAGTTTCACGTCCCAGTGCTGTGGATAGCCGCCGTAGGGCTTGGTCTCCACGTTGTTCCACCACATCAGCTCCTCGCCTTTGGAAAAGGTCCAGGTGCTCTTGCACGCCATCGTGCACGTTTGGCAGCCGATGCAGCGGTTGGGATTGAAGATAAACGCGAATTGCCACTGCGGGTGATGCTCTTCGTGCGGATAGCTCATCTCGCGGCCGAGTTGCCAGTTGTAAACCGTAGACATAGGACACTCCTTCGTTGGACCGCGTGTCGTCATCGACCGGCGAAGTGGTTCGACAAACTTTATGAACTCGGCAAGTCGATCTGGACCAACTGCTCTGTCACGTCTTCTGCTTCCGAAAACGAAACCTTGATCACGCCGCATCGCGCCACGATCTTTTCCACCTTCTCTCGCAACGCCTCTCGGCCGAACAATTCCAGCAATCCACCAAACAGTTGGTGGTTGGGATCACAAATCATGCCGACGATCGCATCGGCTTTCCAACCGAGGCGGGCGTATTCCTCGACGAGCATTCGCAACATCAGCTCCGGGTCGCCCGGCACCTGAAACCCGCTCAGTTGCATGGGATCGTCGGGCAACATTTCCCGCGTGGCAGGGTGAACTTTCATCGCTGCGGCCTGGTTCTTCACGTTCATGGTTTCTCGTGCTTTCTTGTTTTGCTCCGGTGCTTCTGGCCGGTGGATGGCCTGCTGGCGGTGCGAGCATGCAGACCAAGTGGAAATCATTCGCTATACGTTCGGGGGCGAGCGGGCGATGGCATGCGCCGCAGCGCACGCGAGGCCCGCGCGCCGGTGCTATCGCTTTATGGAAACGAGTTTGCCTTGCAAATACTGCTGGTTTTGCGGTGTCTGTGAAGCGGGGCTGTAACCCGACTGTGCGGGCAACCACAGGCCCTTGCCTCCGATACCACCATCTTCGGCCTTCGTGATGCGAATCAGGGTTTCCTTGGGCACGGTGTTGATGGCGTGATTGTCGACATCGAAACCAAAGGTGAACCCCATGGCACCGGTCTTCTTGTGGAAAAGCGTGTCGGTCTGATGCATGGGCATCATCCAGTTTCGCGTGATGCTCTGGTGCGAGCCGTAGCGATAACTGGCTTGATAACCGGTTTCGGCGGCCAATGCCCGACCATCGGGCCGCGTCTCATGCGCCCGAACCGACCGTTCGCTGGCAATCCAACCGGTATGCTTGAGAATCGTGAAGTTATAAGGCAACCCTGGGTTCACTTTCACGCGAACCATGCAACGGAACGCCTTGTGCCGCGGCCCCTGGTCGTCTTTCCAGCCGATGTACGGACGATCGAGCTCGTTTGCGTCGACCCAGACGTAATCACCTTCGTTCAACCCAAGATCGCGAGCCGCCTGCGGATTGATCTGAATTTGCCGGTCCGCGACGCCGGGCGATCTTTTGTCTGTGCGATGCGGGTCGCCAAAGTTGTCGCTCCAGATCCAGTGCCAGTCCACCGTGGACCACGACGAATGCGTCGAGTGCCGGCTCTTGGGCGTCGAGCAGAAGAACGAATATCCCTTCGCCCAAAGCGGGTTCTTGGTCTTCTTGACCTTGGCCCACGGCATTTTCACATTGCGTACCTGTCGCAGGTCGGGGTCGATCGTGTCCAGCGGAATACCGTAGTCGGCTGGTCGCACATAGGGGCTGGTGGAAACAATCACATTCGGCAGATAGGGCGTTGCCTCGACACCTTCTCGATGCACGCAAAGGTTCTCGCCGTACTCGATCGCCTCGGGAATGTCGCAATAGCTGTGCAATCTGCCGCTGTCGGTATAGAACGGCACGGAATCGTGAATCTGCTCCCAAAACGGCACCCTGGGATACGTACGAAATAACATCAGCCCAGCGCCCGGCTCTCCGCCATATTCGCCGGCGATGAACTTATCGACGTTGTAGGGACCGTCTTTGCCGCGCGTTGTGACACAATTGTCGAAAACGCGCTGGATGTAGACCTTGCTTTTGCCCTCGGTAACAAATTTGAAATAGTCGGCGAATCGCTGGTCGCCCGTTTTTGCAGTCAGTGCATTGGCAACTTTGGCAAACACTACGGCGTCGTCCACGGTATCGTGGATGGGCGCGATGCCCCCTTTCCAGATTTGCAAAAACGGATTGCTGCACGACCCACCGCACTCGTAGTCCTGCATTTCGACCCACGAGTTCACGGGCAACACCACGTCGGAATACTCAGCGCTGCCGGTCCACTCGATCTGTTGATCGACGATCATATCGACCTTGGGCAACACGTTCGCGATGATGTTGTAGACCCACTTCGCCTGATTCAAGAAATTCGCGTTGTTGTACCAAAGCGCTTTGGTGGGGGTGGGCATGTGAGTTTTGCCCGTAAAGCAGCGTGTTCCACCGTTAGGAAGATCAACCGTGAGTGTCTTTTCGCCACAAGCCCAGTACGACGGATCCTCCACGTCGCTGGTGTGCCGCAGGTGTTCGTGAGTGATTCGCACTCCGGCGTCGAGAACGGGAGCAAAGG
>WGDQ01000258.1 GCA_015493185.1 Planctomycetaceae bacterium | reverse complement strand
TCGTCAATTCAGCCGCGTTGCCACACGGTCTTCTACTTGAATGGCCGCTTTACGATACTCGGGCAGGATTTTGGCCACTGCTCGATCCGGGTCGGTTCGCACCACTTGCAAGCGACCCACGTACTTGCTCTGCCCGCCGATGCGCCGATAAACCTCGAGCGTGTGGCCGGGTCGGATGCCGTCGTCGCGTCCGATCGAAATTTCGACCAATCCGCGACGGCCAACCACCGTCACAATGCCGTCAACTGTCGGGGGCGTGCCTTCCAACGGTTCGTTGGGATCGAGGCCATGCCGTTCGAGCAGCGCCTTTTGTCGGGCCACCTGCTCGTTGAGCGCCATCTGCTCTTCTTTGAGCGTATCGAGCTGGTTTTGCGCCACGTGCAGCGCGTCCATCGTCTCGACAAGTTCCTTGAAGTTGGTCTCTTTCTCTTGTTCCACTTCGCGGTAGTTGGTGCGAAGCCGGTTTACTTCTTCACGCAGATTGGCCAACGTCTTGTGCGCGGCATCCATCGCGGCAACCGCTTTCCGCTCGTCTTGCACCAGATCGGTCAACTGACGCTGCCGCTCGTCGCGCTCTTGTTGAAGCACCTGACGCTGCGCCTCGAGCTTGGCCAGTGCCTGCGTCTTGGCCGCAAGCTGCTGCTCGAACTCTTGCTTGAGGCTGTCGAGCCGATTCTTCAGCTCCTGGTTCTGCTGCCGCAATTCCTGAACCTGGAACTTCAGCCCCTTGGGCTTGCCCGGCTCTTGATTCAGGACGATCTCGTACCAGTTCTTGTGCGTCGCATAAACCATCATCGAGAACGACATGAAGATGATGCTCATCACAAGGATCAGCACGACGAACAACTTGCCGAGCGCATTCATCTGGCGAAACCTCTCCTAGACCCGTAACACGCCGCGCCATGCCAAGCCGGGCGTCTCAGCGTTTTCACATTTAAGCCGTAGAACCAAAGCGGCCGCACCACGGCCGAAAAAGATGATTCGACGAAGAGTGTCACGCAAACCGCACGGGGGGCGTGACAGCAACAAAAGCCTGCTGGCCGAACCGATGCCGTTGGGCCAACGGGCCTGGAAATCCAGTATGAACCGCGATTCGTCCGGCGTCGACCAAACAGCAGGCACCTTGTCCATTTGGCCCCGAGTGCCGCTGCACCTCGTGAGCGCAAGCCTTGGCCGTAGTGGCCGCCCTCGATTCCAGGCGATCGGCCAAGCAGCCTGCTCGCCCAGAACGACGCAAACCGTGTTATGAAAAGGGGATAGATGAAAACAGGGACTTGCAGTATAGTTGGGCCACTCACAGAGTGTCAACGATAAAATGCGCAAGATACAGAACTTGGCAACCCGCAGGCAACCCGCTGCGCTGCCCAACCGTTTCAGGCGTTACCACCCGATGAAGAGGCGCTTTCACCCCTCTTCGGCTGAAGAAGCGACCTCGACTTCCCGGGTCAGATGAAAGCCGGGGTTCCGGCATCCGGTGCGAATTTGCAAAACGCGCACCCGACACGTCGATTCAACACCGACCTTCACGTTCTGCGTTGCGGCGCAGTCGCTGTCGTAGCCAGCCATTGGGGGTGAGACTTATGGTGGTGGCTAGTGCGATGCAGGCGGCCAGGCAAAGGCCGGCGAACCAATCGCCCAGACGGGCATAGAGGCTTGTTCGCCCGTCCAAACGCAGGTCGCGCACAATCACGTCGGTAGCCCGCCGGGGGCCCTGCCGCACGATGCGTCCGCTGCCGTCGATCCAGGCCGAAATGCCCGTGTTGGCCGCTACGAGCAGCGGCTTGCGGCACTCGACGGCACGAAACACGTTGCAGGCCAGATGCAGGTCGAGCTCGCTCGAACCCCAGTACCATCCGCTATTGGTAAGGTTCACCAGAGCGTGCGGCTCACGGTTTTGTCGGGCAAGCCGACGAACCTGCCGCAGAATCACCTGCGGAAGCACGGTCTCGTAGCAGATATTCGCTGCCAGGCGCGCAGATCGGCAGTCGAAGGCAATGGCCCGTTGCCCGGCACGAATTCCGCCGGCCAGCGGCGCGATGCGATAAAGCCAGGGGAACACATCGGCCAAGGGAATGTATTCGCCAAACATCACCGGGTGCGTCTTGTCGTATCGTCCCACAAGCGTTCCGTCGCGACGGACGTACACGGCCGAGTTGTAGCGATCGACACCGTGGGCCGTATAATGCTGCGTGTCGATGCCCAACAGCAGGTCGCACTTGAGCAGTCGGGCCACTTCGCCCAGGTGCCGGCGGCTTTCCCGCTCGGCCCGCCGCACGTCGGCGATCGTCCACGTTGCCCCATCGGGGAGCACCGCGTCCGGGTCGCACACGATCAGCGGATCGCGGTACATGGTTTCGGGCCACACAATCAGGTCGGGCCGCTCGGATCGCGCCCGAAGCGAGAGTTCGAAGTACTCTCGAAACACGCGGTCGCGCTGCCTGGGATCGTGCTTCAACTCCGTGTCGATCGACCCTTGAATCAGACCGATGCGAGGGCCCGATGCCTCGCCGGGCACGACGCGTTGGCGAAGCACGCTATAAATGAGCACGGCGGCCAGCATGCCGCCAAGTGGCAGCAGCGGCACCCAATCGAACCTCCCGCCTTGTGGTGGCCGAAACCACGGTTTCGACCCGGTACGACGCTTCTTCGACTCAGTGAAATGCCTCGCCGCACGCGCAGCATGTGGCTCTGCCGTCGGCTCAGTCGTCGTTGTCGATCGGACCGGCGAGCCGGTCTCTGATTTCGCGACCGGTTTTGCGACCGATGTTTCGGCGGTTTGTCTTGCTGTGCTGCCCGGCGGTTCGTGGCTCGGCGTCGGCTGGTCGACGGCTGCCGTCTCGCTCGCCTCGGTTGCGGCGTGCTGATCCGGAACAACCCCGCAGCGGTACGGATTGGGCCAGACGACGCGAAACACGCAGGCGGCCACGAACATCAACACGAAGCTTACGCCGTAGGCCCCAACCAAGTCGGCAATTTGGATGATCGTGGGCCACAAATACTGCGAATGACCGAGGCTGGCCATGGTGAAGCCGCCCAGCAGATGCCCGCGCAGCAATTCAAGCCCGGTCCACACCGTGGGGGCAACCAACACGATGGGAAGCCGCAAACGATGAACGGCCACGCGCGATAACGCCACAAACGCGGGCAGGTAGAAGCCCAGATAGATCGACAACGCAACCCAACCGAAGCTGGTTGCCCAATGCGGCAGTCGCAACCAGTGGAGCGTGCCCATCCAGAAGGCGAAGCCAGCCAGCCAGAGTGCCCGGTAGGGATGCCGCCCGTCGAGTTGGCGACGATCTATCAACCACAACCAACCCAGCGGCGCAACCCACGCCAGCAGCGACCACCCGAGCGGCGGCAACGCCGCCCAAAGCGCCGCGCTACTGGCCAGTGCTACCGCAAGCGTGACAGGCCGCGTTGGAAACGAAGGGCTCGGCGCAGACGCATTGCAGTCGGGCGTCGGACGTGAGCGACGGCGGGCCGAATCGCCGCCACGAGCCGGTTGTTCTCTCCGCGCACCAACCGGCGTTTTCTGTTGAGCCGGCGCCAACCGCTTGGCAACGAGACGTTCGTTGGATGAAGACGAAGGCATCGAGCCGCACCTTGTCAGCCGCCAGACCGTGAGCAACTCACCCCATACCCTCGCATGCGAGGGAGCTGCGTTCAAAACTTCAGAAGCCGCCAATCAAGCTTCGCCAGCACCGAGAGGCCAGAGCCTCCTTGCCTTCCAAAACCACCTGAAAGGCAGGTTTTATCGCAGCTCCTACGCATCGAAGCCGCAAGGCCGCAAGCCTCACTACGGAACTGCCGCTGCCAGCGCATCCAAGCCTACGGTCAAGCGGCGCTTCTGAACAGAGGAGTTTCCAGGCACCCCGTGGCCGGCCGTGGGCCGTGGCCGCGTGGTTGCGGCTGATCGCCAAGATCGTCGTGGCAGCCGCGAAGCCGCCCGCCAGTTGTTGGTGCCGAACGCCACGCTCATATCCCCGATGGCGTCAAACGCCTTGCCAAAACCCGGTGCCCGCCGAGCGGGGCGGAGCGCGCTGCGGGAGCGATCTGAACTTCCCGCCGTTCAACCGATTGGCAGCACGTTCACGGTTTCTCCGGCCGAGAAGTGTTGATCGCCGGCGGGAAAGCAGGCCAGTGCATTGGCCTGCGCCACGCTTCGCATGTCGGCCGAACCTCGCCAGGCCACCGGTTCTACAAACCATTGCCCCCGATCTCGACTGAGCTTCGCCGGGTAGTAGGTGGGGCGGTCGCCCCGTTGGCG
>WGDQ01000257.1 GCA_015493185.1 Planctomycetaceae bacterium | reverse complement strand
TACCAAACCTATGTCGCGGGGGCCCGAAGAACAAAAACTATGACAGCCAGCGTTCAATCCCCAAAAACCTACCGCCAGTGCCGGCCGGCGCCAGCCGTCAGCATACCGGCCCGATGCGGCAAGCAGCAAACAACCCGACCGTGCGGGCAAGTCGCTTCGGCACCGCCAATACCCCCGATCACCGTAACCCGTATCGCCTACAACCCACATCGGCCGCACCCACTGACGGCCGTCCCTAGCGCATGGCACCCGTCCTTAGCGCATGGCGCCCTCTCGACAAACGGTTTCGTCCGCCGGAGCAAGGGGAAAAACAGCGTCGCGCCACGCCACGCCACGCCACGCAACCAGTCGCAGGCCTTCCTTCTTTCCTTGCCGACATACTCGGAAAAGATATGCCGAGCTTCCAACCAAGCACGGCCGGCTTGCAGCCGGCACGAGTTGTTTTTCATTGGGGCCAGCAAACCAGCACCTTGGCTTGTTGCCCGATATTTCCAAAGGGGGCCAAAGGGGGAGCCCAAGACGGGAAACATTTGCTATCATGCATGGGCATCGTGACATGCATGGGCATCGCAGGACCGCCTCCCTCCCAGTCGCTAGGGCATTCCCCGCTTGAGCTCAATCGCGAGAAGCCCAGATGAATCGTCAACCGTTCGGCCGCCCTCCGAGGTGGTGGTCTCCTAAACCGAGCTACTTGTGGATGCAGCTATGGCGACCGCTGCGCCGCTATCACCAGTTGCGGCGCGAGCGCATCGTTGAAATCAGCGTGCAGGGGCTCGACTATGTTCGCCGGGCGATTGAGCAGGGTCACGGCGTGCTGATCACGCCCAATCATCCCGGTCACGGCGACTGCTACCTCGTTTGGGAGGCCCTGGTTCGCCTGCGCCGACGTTGCTACGTGATGACCGCCTGGCAGGTGTTCGAAGCAGCCAAGCCCTTCGAACGTCTTGTCTACCGGCAACACGGTTGCTTCAGCGTCAACCGCGAAGGCAACGACTTGCAGGCGTTTCGGCAGGCGGTGCGCGTGTTGCAGGAAACCTCGTACCCGTTGGTCATTTTTCCCGAGGGCGAGGTCTATCATCTCAACGAACGGGTCACACCGTTTCGCGAAGGCACAGCGGCCATTGTCTCGGCCGCCGTCAAACGAAGCGGCCGTCCGGTTACGTGCATCCCATGCGCCCTGAAGTATCAGTACGTCACCGATCCCACGCCCGAGCTGATCGAGGTCATGAACCAACTCGAACAGCGGCTCTACTGGCGTCCGCGGCCCGATCTGCCTTTGGCCGACCGCATCTACCGCGTCGCCGAGGGCATCATGCGTTTGAAAGAACTGGAATACCTTGGCACCAGCAGCGATGCCCCCTTGCCCGAGCGGGTGCACAATCTTTCCGACGAGATCCTCAAACGGCTCGAACGTCATTACGACATGCCATCGCGGCGTTTGACCATTCCCGAGCGTGTTAAGGAACTCCGGCATCAGGCCATCCAGCGCCGTAGCGACCTACCGCCCGATCATCCCGATCAGGAGAAAATCAGCCAGCACCTGGAAGACCTGTTCTTCGTCGTCCAATTGTTCAGTTACCCTGGCGACTACGTTGCCGAGCGGCCCACCATCGAACGAATGGCCGAAACCATCGACAAGTTCGAGGAAGACTTTCTCGGCGAGCCAACCGCCCGCGTGCGCGGCGAGCGACGCGGCTCGGTCACGTTCGGCCAGCCCATCGTGGTTCACTCGGCCGGCGACCGCCGGGCCATCCGTACGCTGACGCAAACGCTTGAGCGTCGCGTGCAATCGCTGCTCGACGACGATACCATGACGCGTGCCGACCGCATTTCGGCCTGACCACGCTCGCCGCCCAATGTGGCCTTCGCCCTCCCGTTCGGCTTCCAACGGCGGCCATCGCGACTGCCGGGCAGGCATTCGAGTTTTTCGGGCCGCCCCTACCCGCACCGGTGGCACGCGAACCAATCGGCCAGGTGCAAAATTTCACGTACCCGTTCCGTTTGTCGGCCCTGCCGGCCCGGATGCATTCCACCAGTCCCGCGTTTTTTACGACGAATCATGACGATCTGGTATTCGTGGCTGTATCACTACGGTGTTGGCGGGGCGTTTTTCGCCTTTTGCATCTGGCTCATGCTGCGCACCGGCGCCCTGCGCCCCCGACAAGAACGGCACCACTTGCGGCTGCTGATGAGCATGACCGGCGGGCTATTGCTGTTCATGACGGTTCACGCCTTGTGGATTCTGCTGGCCGCGGCCGGTTGAGCCGCATCGTGCCACCCTCGCCGTCCCATTCCCACGAAATGCCAATCCCCCCGACGAGAAGAGCCCCACGATGAATTCAGGCATCGGACTGGCCGACGTCATCGTCATGTTCGCCTATTTCGCCGTGGTGGTCGCCGTCGGCATTTTCGCCGGTCGCTTCACCCGTTCGACCAGCGAATTCTTCTTTGCCGGCCAGCGGTTCAGTTGGTGGCTCGTGGCCATCTCGTGCGTGGCCACCCTGGTCGGCTCGTACAGCTTCCAATCGTATTCGCAGGTGGGCTATCTGTATGGCTTCGCCTCGATGATGCCGTACACCAACGAGTGGTTCATCCTGCCCATTTTTCTCGTCGCCTGGCTGCCGATCATTTACTACACGCGCGTTCAATCCATTCCCGAGTATTTCGAGCTGCGCTTCGACCGCCCAACGCGCACCGCCGTGCTCGTGTTGCTGCTCATCTATCTCGAGGTCTACATCGGCATCAACCTGCTGACGATCGGGCAGGTGCTTTTCGGTGTTTTCCGGGCCTATGCTCCCTTTGAAACGCCCGACCTCAACATCCTTCTGGCCGCGGGGCTCATGGCACTGGTGGCCGGCATCTATCTGCACCACGGTGGTCAGACGTCTGTGCTCATGACCGACCTGGTGCAAGGTTTGTTGCTGCTCGGCGTCGGGCTCGGCGTGCTGCTGGCGGGCGTTTACTACGTGGGCGGCCCGAGCGCCTTCTGGCAAGGGCTGCCGCCCGACAAACGAATGCCGATGGCCCCTTTCAACCACCCGCCGGGCTTGCACACGGTGGGCGATTTCTGGAACGACGCCATCATCGGCACGTTCGCCTTCTACTGCATCAACCAAGGCGTGCTGATGCGGTTCCTATCAGTCAAAAGCGTTCGCGACGGCCGCAAGGCGATGTTGGCCACCGTGGTGGTGCTCATGCCACTAGCAGCCGCCGCCGTGTCGGGGGCGGGCTGGGTCGGCCGCTCGATGAACACACTGGGCCTGCTCGAGCACGATGCCGCCACCTTGGCCCTGCAAACCTCCGATCCCAACATTGTCGAGAAGACGATCGCCGATCAAATTTTCGTCAACGTGGCGCGACATGTGCTCTCCTGGCCGGGCATGTTCGGCCTGGTTATGGCCGCGGTGGTTGCCGCGCTGATGAGCACGCTCGACACGTTGATCACGGCCGTTTCGGCCGTGGCGGTCAACGACATCTGGCGCCCTCTGAACCCCGGCCGCGACGACGCCTACTATCTTCGCGCCGCGCGAATCACCTCGATCATCGCCACGCTGATCGGCCTGGCCATGATTCCCGTGGGCACGCGGTTCGAAACGATCTATCAGGCGCTGTCGATGTTCACCTCGTTGGTCATTCCGCCTCTGGTGGTCGTCATTTTTCTGGCCGTTACCACGCACCGTTTCACGGCGCGTGCCGCTTTCTGGACACTGGTGCTCGGCTCGGCGGCCATGGTCGTCTCGCTCGTCTGGCCCGAGGTCATTCGCCCCTTCTCACATGGTGTCGATCCCTCGGCCGGCTTCCCTTATCTACGTGGCCTGTTCGGGCTGATCGCTTCGTTGGTCATCGCCGGTGGTCTCACGCTTGTCGAAACGCGGCTTGCGCGGCTGCCGTCGTGGTTCGCCCGATGGGCGGTGGGCACCGCTTCGCTTGCCGGCATCGGGGGTGCCGTGTGGCTGCCGCTGGCCAGTCGAATCGACTTTTCCTCCACCGGCTCTACCGCCGACTCATGGGGGTGGATCACCGGGTTGTTGTGGCTCGCGGCCGGCTTCGCCCTGGTGTCGGCGCGCATTGTCGTCCAAGGGCCACGCAAACACGAATCGGTCGACGGACTGGTGATGGGCACCATCGACCATGCCCGACAGATGTTCAAAGGGGGCCAACCCAGCGAGCAGGGCGTCGGTCGCTCGCTCGTCATGCCGCTGGTGATCGTCGATGCGCCGGCAACCGATCATCAGGTTTGCCTGCCACCCGAGGCGATGCGTCAGCTCAAAGTCGAGCCGGGCGACTTGCTCTACGTGGCCGACTCGCGTTGGTGGCTCGGCGGCTTTCGATCGTTCCACGCCAAGGCAGGCCCGGCCGCCGAACACCCCGACGCGCTGCATCTGCCGCGTCAGCTCGCCGAGCTAGGCCATCTGCTGCCCGACCGTGCGGTGCGCATCGAAAAGGTCATGTAACGCACGGCCATATCTCAACCGTCTCGCGCATTCCGCGTCCCACGCGACCGGTCACAAGCATTCCCGAGGGAGCGCGCGGCGACATACCGCGCCACAATTCGGGCCGCGCAAACGCCCCGTGCCACTCCCCGCTCATCGACGCACTTCGACGCGAGCCGGCAAATTCACTTTACTCCGACGCGCTCGATCGGCTATGTTCACGACAACGTGGACGGATTCGAGAGACACGTTTGCTCTCCCCACATTCCGCGAAGAAGGAGCGATGCGATGGCCACCCAATGCAGGGACGCGACCGTGGCCGGGCTGTGGATCGAAGTGTACGACAGCTCGGGCCACTATCTCGGACAAGCCGTTTATTTCGACTGGTGGCATCGACCGTTGCCGTCGGTCGGTGACCGGCTCACGCTCGATCTCACCGTGCCGGGCGGCAGCTCTCAGCCGATCATAGGCGAAGTCTGCTTGCGGCAGTTCGACGTGCAAGAAACACCCGATGGGCAACCCGCCGTCTGGGTGCGCCTGGTCACTCGTCGTATCGCCACTTGCCGGCCAACCACCCCGCAGCAGCAAAGTGCCACATTTTCGGCCAATTAAGAGCAAACGGCCAGAACCGCTAATTCTTGCGGAAAAACCGCTTGTCTCGGCTGTTCAGACGCGTTTTATCCGCTGGTTCCAGGCATGCCCCCCTCGCCGTGGTCGACGCCGCTGTTCTGCGGCCAGTTCTTGTCGCAGCCGGCGCGCCATGCCGATCGGGCGCCGATCTCGCGCTGCCGAGACTCCTTGTCTGCGGCGTCTGGCATTCATATGCCCGTCAGCCGGGCCACGGCGCCTCGCGCTCTGCCGAAATCCCGACTTTCACGCGTCGCGTAGCAAAATCACTTCGGCCGTCCGCCGAGCAGTCGGCAAGGTTCGCCGGGCGTCAGGCCTTCACTTCCTCGTGCCGCGTGACCTCGAAGCCCAAGTCTTCGAGCATTTGGAAGTCGGCCTCGGGCGGCTGCCCTTTGGTCGTCAAGTAGTCGCCCACGAAGATCGAGTTCGCGGCGTAAAGCCCTAGCGGCTGCAACGAGCGAAGGTGCATCTCGCGGCCCCCCGCGATGCGAATCTCACGATCCGGGTTCGTTAGGCGGAACATGGCCAGCACCTTCAGGCAGTAGCGGGGGTTCAGCGCACTGTGCACCTTGCCCTTGGCGAGCGGCGTTCCCTCGATCGGGTTCAGAAAGTTCACGGGAATCGAATCCACCTGTTGGCGCCGCAGTTCCAGCGCCATATCCACCACGTCTTCGTCTGTTTCGCCCATGCCGATGATGCCGCCCGAGCACAATTCCAAACCCGCCTGCCGCGCGGCGGTGAGCGTTTGCACCCGGTCGTCGAACGTATGCGTGGTGCAAATTTCCGAGTAATAGCGGCCGCTGGTGTTCAGGTTATGATTCACGCGATCCACGCCGCAGCGTTTGAGCTGCCTGGCCTGCTCGTCGGTCAATAGCCCAAGGCACGCGCAAATCTTCAGATCGTAGCGCGACTTGATCTTGGGCACGATCCGCGTCACCGTGTCGATCTCGCGCTGCGTCGGCCCACGCGCCGAAATCACAATGCAATACGTTTTCGCCTGATTTTCCGCGGCCACCCGGGCACCATCAAGCAGCTTTTCCTCGTCCAAAAGGTTGTAACGAGGAATCTCCGCGTCAGACACTTTCGACTGCGAACAGTAGGAACAGTCTTCCGGGCAAAGGCCGCTTTTGGCATTCATCAACAGATAGAGCTGCACGCGGTTGCCGAAATGCCGCCGGCGCACACGGTAGGCGGCCGCCATCAAATCGAGCAGCTCGCCATCGGGGCAGCGCAACATGGCCACCGCCTCGTCGCGCTCGACCATCCCTCCTCGAAGCACGCGCTCGGCCAACGCCTGCCAATCACACTCCAACTGCGGATCACGCTGCACCGCCATCGAAGAATCGCTCATCAAGGCTCATGCTCCCCATCTGCTGTTTTTGCCGTTCGGTCGCGCTGTTGTTTGTTCGGTCGTGCTGTTGTTCGACGGTGCTGCTGTTCGATCGCGCTCGCCATCAAAAAAACCCATCGATCGGCGATCGCTTTTCACCGCGAAGACGCCTTGTATAAAAGATGCCACCGATGGCACCGTCGCGTCTTTCCACCAGTATGCCTCGGCACCGCGTCGCGCAACAGCACCGGCGCACAAGGCCACCGTTCGAGGTTTCTCGCCAGAGCGGGGCCGACAGTCAGTATGGCCAACACGGCCGAGGCGACAAGGTGCCATCTCGCCTTTTTTTCCGTTCACACCACGCAACCATTGTTCACCGCGGGCATTTCAGGCCAATACCCGTGCCTCGGCTTCCGCCTTCAAACGCGCTTGGCACCGGGCGGCACCTGGAACACAATAGATTCTTGCAAGCTTCCGGCCCCAGCGCACCGCCGCCCCAACTCCCTGGAAGCCAACGTTGGTGCCGGGCCCCCTGGCGACTCAGGGACAATGAGGCGACCGACGGGCCACGACACACGGCACTCGCACTTCGCCCAGTAGCCTTCGAAAAGCAAAAAAACGAATGAGCAACCGCTACGCCGTACGTGTCGGCGCCCTAGCTCAAATCGGCCATTTCACCGCCGTCGATGCCACACGCTACGCCCGTGGGCAGCGGGTCATAACGCGTACGGCGCGCGGTCTCGAGCTCGGCGAAGTGCTCGCCCCTCTCGAAGGGCCTTCCGCGGCCGATACCCCGCCGGATGGGCAAATTCTTCGGCCCACCTCAGTCGAAGACGAACTGCTGGCCGAGCGTTTGCACCGCAATCGCCTGGCCGCCATCGCCGCTTGCGAAAAACGGCTGGCCGAGCTGAACCTGCCGGCCGTGCTGCTCGACGCAGAACAGCTTTTCGACGGGCGGACGCTCTACTTCTATTTCCTGGGCAACCCGCCCGATGGGCTCGATGCCGTGCTGGGTGAGTTGGCCCAGTCTTACGAAGCCGTAGCGCAGTTGCACCGCTTTGCCGAACTGCTCATCGAAGGATGCGGCCCTGGCTGCGGAACCGATCAGGCCGCCGGCGGCGCATGCCACGGTTGCACCAACAGCAGCAACGGCAACTGCGCCACGCACTGCGCCGTAGCCGCATTGCGGCAGGCCCCCGAACCTCACACCTCAACCAGAGCTCGGCCCGCGTAGCGCACCAGCGGGCCACCCACAGCGCCGTGGCACGCCGCAACGGCCTCGCTCCAACAGCCTTGCTGCGGCCCCATCTAGATTCCGGTCGTCTCATGGCAAGGCGCGCCGTACGACATTCGTCGCCACCGCGTCATAAGTCGCAGTGCGCCGCAAGTTGTCGCACGTAGTCGATGGCCTCTTCGACCTCGGGCACCTCAACTCCCCGCTGTCGTCCCAAACGATCGCACTCAACCAGCGCCATGAGCTCTTCGAAGTTTTCCGACTGCTCCAGCCGGCGCCGCGATCGGACGCCCAACGTGCGGTTTCGCAATGCCACGCCGTCGGTATGATGACGTATCAACCACGCAGTTCGTGGCGTGATGAATCCATCCAATGCTTCCAATCCCGCCGCCACGTGGTCGTAACGGTCGATCGCTTTGCCCACATCGTGCAGCAGTGCGGCCAGCAGAAACTCTTCGTCGTACGGATACCGGTCTCGCGCAAGTTCGAAAACCTGCAAGCTGTGATACAACGCATCGCCTTCCGGATGACGACGCGGATCCTGCTTGACCTCTTCCAACGGCCACAAAAGCGATGCGTATCGCTCGAAGCGGTCGGTCTCCGGCTCATCGTCCTGCGATGCCGAGTCGCTCGCCGACAGGTGCCCGTAATCGCGGGCCAGTAGTTCTTCCACATCGCGAATGCTGGCCCATTGGCATTTGTCATCCGCCGCGCTACGCCGGGCCGCTTCGCGAGCCGACATCTCCGGATGCACTACCAGTCGAAATCGATACCGGTCTTCCGCGTGCACGTGTACGGTTTCGTAGTGCTGCCCACGTCGCAACTCGGCTCGGTGTTCCAACCGATACGGCAAACCCTGCTCGGTCAGCTCGGCGGCAACATCGGCGTCGGCGTCTCCGAACACGTGGATCTCGATTTCCGAATCGTCGCGGGCATGGCCGCTAAGCACCTCGCCCGTCAGGCGCGGTCGGTAGCGCCGCAACAACCGCATCATCCGCAATGCCTCGAACCGCATGTCCCGCAGGTCTTCGTCGCGGCGGTGTCCTTCGTGCACTCGGGCAAAAAGCTGTATTTGCTGCCGCACTTCGCGGTTGCTCGGCATGTCGCCCGGGCGAATCCAACCCTGCGAAAGTCGCCGGCCGGCTTTCAACTTCGCGCGGTGGTATTGCGTCTCCTCGCGAAAGTACATCAGCCGAGCCGCCTCGAAGGCGATTTTGCGTCGTAGTTTATCGCTGGCCATAGGTCTGGAGCATGAAGACGCAGGCCATCCACCCGGCCCCGAACCGCGGCGGAAGCAGCCCCGCAAAAAAAAAGACG
>WGDQ01000256.1 GCA_015493185.1 Planctomycetaceae bacterium | reverse complement strand
GTGTATAAGAGACAGCTTGCGATACTACAGCTACAATTTCTTTCTCTCGCAGCGTTTCGGCCACCGCGTGCAGAAAGTGAGCATCGACGCCGGATTCACTTGTCCGAACGTCGATGGAACCGTTGCTGTGGGGGGGTGCGTGTTTTGCGACAATCGTAGCTTCAGTCCCAGCCGGCGCCTGCCCCGTCGCACGATCACTGAGCAAATCGAGGTCGGAATTGAGGGTTTGAAACGCCGCTATCGAGTCGATCACTTCATTGCTTACTTCCAGCCGGCAACGAATACCTACGCACCGGTCGAACGGTTGCGGCCGCTGTTCGAAGAGGCAATCGCGCACCCCAAAGTTGTTGGGCTCGCAATCGGCACACGCCCAGACTGCGTACCAGACGACGTTTTGGACCTGTTGAGCGAACTATCTGAACGAACCTATGTGACCGTGGAGTACGGATTGCAAACCATTCACGATCGGTCGCTCACATGGATGAATCGAGGCCACGGCTACGACGCCTTTCTTGATGCGATTGCCCGAAGCCGCGGGCGAGGATTCGAGATCTGTGCTCACGTCATGCTCGGCTTACCGGGCGAGTCGCACGCCGACATGATGGCCACAGCCGATGAACTGGCGCGTCTGGAAATCGATTCCGTAAAATTGCACAACCTGTACGTCGTACGAAACACACCGCTTGCCGAGCAGTGGCAGGCTGGTTGCGTGCAGATCATGTCGCGGCAAGATTACGTAAGCACAGTGATCGATTTCCTCGAGCGTTTGCCATGCGAGGTGGTCGTTGAGCGGCTCAGCGGCGATGCTCCACCCGACTATCTTTTGGCACCCTCGTGGTGCCTCGACAAATCGGCGCTGCGGTTGGCCCTAGACGCCGAGATGCAGCGTCGCAGATCGTATCAGGGACGATCTTTTCACGGGCGGAAAACGTAAGTAAAGGCGATAAGCAAGATAGAATTGTCCTATCGCATTGCCGCAAGGGCTCAGCCAGGGGTGCTTGCGGCAAGCAGGGGCGCACTCGCCTGACATTCATCGCTCCTGCTGGTTTTCTCTTTTTCTCTGCGTGGGCACACGTATCGACAAAAACAGGAATACAGCAGCAGGGGAATAGTAAAAGCACGTATTCGTGCGTGCCTGGGTCATGCGTTCGTGCTTGCTGACCGATGAATGACAGACGTTTTTTTGAACAAAAGAATGGGAGAGCAGACAACAGGAAAAGGAAGTTTTTTTCCGGAGTCGCATCTGCGAAGCCCCCTGTAGTCCCAAATGAAGGCGCCGCGCGGCTTGGAACGCGGTGCGAGCGTGCAGAAAGCGACCGGCTGGAAGCGGACAAGGCGATCGCTGGCCATACGGCCGTGGTGCTCGGCAGAGGACCGCACCGTACTGTGGTCAGAGGAAAGTCCGGGCTCCGCAGGACACGGTGGTGGGTAACGCCCACCGGCCGCAAGGCTAGGGAAAGTGCAACAGAAAGCAGACCGCCGGCTTGGTGCGTTTTCGTTAGCGAAAACGCCTTACACCAGTCGGCAAGGGTGAAACGGTGAGGTAAGAGCTCACCAGCAGGTCGGGTGACCGATCTGGCTAGGCAAACCCCACCGGGAGCAAGGCCAAACAGGAGGCAAGCCGACTGCCTCGACAGTCGGCTGAGGGTTGGTCCGATCCTCTATCGACCTCCGGGTAGGCCGCTCGAGGACCCCAGCAATGGGCTCCCTAGATAAATGATCGCCGTCCTATGCGATCGGACGCTGGCGTCTGGTCGCCAGAGGAAACAGAACCCGGCTTACTAGTCCGCTTCCAGCCGGTCGCTTTCTGCGCGCGGCAAGACCGCGGCCCGTGGCCTGATCGCGGGCTCGCGTTTCGAAAAACCCGCGACAGGCCGAGCTGGGCAACCGACAACAAACGCTGTCGATTTCAGAAGCTGGTGGGCAGCCACGTTCGCGCTTTCGTCCCTCGCGGCAAAACAAAGCCAAGAATCACCCCCGAGAAAGAGGAGCCTGCCCAGCAGACTTTTAGCTAGCCGAACGGCCGGGAATCAAGCTCTCGTCGACCGGCTTCAACAGCTTGGCGATGCAAAGACGGTTCATGCTGGTCTGGCGCTCGTGCGCCTCGGCCCGGAGCGACTCGTGCAAGCTGCGAGGCAGACGGATGGTGATTACGCGTGTTGGCTCCTGGGCCGACGGTTCTTCTCCATTGGCATGCTCGCGGAGCTTCGTCAGCATGTTTTGTATTTCGGCGTATTCACGAGTGCCTTCGAACTGGAGTCGCTGCTCCATTTCGGGAAAGGCCCGATGAATCACGCCCTCTAGGCCAAGCACCTCGCGGAAAAACGTCACCCAATCCGGGTCCTGGCGAAATAGCTCGTGAGCAATGCGATACACCTCCTGCTGTTTGCCGGTCATCATTTTCTCGACTCCTTTCCTGCTTTTTTGGGCCAATTCGTTGCGCCTTTTGGCTGTCGCACCGAAAACGTCGAACAACTCGGCGGCATCTCGTCGATCGAGAGCCGGTTCCGCAGACATCGGCCGGCGGATTTGTCCGAATTCTCGACAGCAGTCAAGGGCATTGATGCATGTCATTACAGTGACAGCACTTAGGCCACCAACTCGCACATGCACAACAATCGGGCACCAGTGCCTCATTGCGTGCAACAAGCCCAATGCCCAAAAAGCAGGCACAGCCAAGATTCTCGCCAACCAAAGTGTCCACTAAACTGCCCCCAAGAAAGCCGCAATTTCTGCACGGCATCTCAATGTTCTGGGCGAGCTCTTGGAGGCTTTGGACAGAAGGAAGAGAAGAAGTGAAGTATTGTCTCGGCCACTGACCGGCTGGAGAGCCAAACTGCGGAGAGGCACTACCACACGAGGAGGCGCACAAACGACCAACAATGAGCGGATGCCACAAGCTGCGAACCGCAGGGGAGGCCGTCCCGTGCAAATGACGACGAACTGGCTGCCGGCCTGGCGATTGTAGCCGTCGTACCGGCGCAGCCGTTTGGCAAGTGGCGAAACAGCTACCGATCGTTCGGTTGGGCGGGTGCCTCCACCATTCACCCGTCGATTCCGCATCGGGTGAGCGCAGCAACCGATTGAGAACCCGGGGCGTCCTTAATCGCGCTGCCGAAGGCGTGCCAAACCACCAGAGAGCTAACAAAGAAAGTATTGCGCGATCGCGTCGATCGGCCTGCCGCGCTGCGGCAGGCCAAACGCGGCGACCAGCAGACCGGCAATGTGCGTGGGACGAGTCGAGTGTGAGAAGTGTGCCAGCAAAGCGACTCCTCACGCGGCTTTCGAGGGCACCCGATCATCGCGCCACGCTTGCCCGCGAGGTACCACGATCCAGAAAACACGCCCTGCAATCGCCCACTCGGCCCGATATATCGGGCCGATCCCCACGGCCGACATGGGCCAGCCCGGCACGCAATGGGCTAGCTTAGTTGTTGGCGAACCCGCTCGAGGAGCCGTTTTGTGGCAACGATGCCGTCGGGCTCGGGCAGTTTGTGACCTTCGTATTCGATCCCGACGAAACCGTGGTACCCGGCGTCGACCACAATCTTCATCATGCGGAAATAGTCGGTGTGGATCTCGTTGCCATGCTCGTCGAAATCGTGGCTTTTCGCGCTTACCGCCTTGGCGTAAGGCATCAACTCTTTCACACCTTGATAGCGGTCGTATTCCTTGTCACGGCTGATTCGAAAATTGCCAAAGTCGGGCAGTGTTCCACAGTTTTCCATGCCAACGCTTTGGATTACGCCGGCCAGCCATTTGCCATTGGAGGATAGCCCGCCGTGGTTTTCGACGATGACATTGAGACCAAAATCCTTGGCAAACTCCGACAACCGTCGCAGCCCATCAGCGGCCAGACGGGCCTGTTCTTCCGGTTCGCCTCGGCTGCGAGCGTTAACGCGCACCGAATGGCAACCGAGGTACTTGGCGGCCTCAACCCACTTGTAATGGTTCTCTACGGCCTGTGTTCGTTTCGCATCGTCCGGATCGCCCAGGGCGCCTTCGCCATCGATCATGATCAGCAGGCTGCGCACACCGGCGTCGGCGGCTCGCTGCTTCATCTGACGGAGGTAGTCGCTGTTTTTCGCTTTGTCCTTGAAAAACTGGTTCACGTATTCGACAGCTTCGATGCCGAAATCGCGCTTGGCGCGGGGCGCGAAGTCGAGATGATCCATCTTGCCGCCGAAAAGCGTCCGATGCAGCGACCACTCAGCAAGCGAAATTTTGTACAGCGGCATGTCTTCGGCTCCTACAGCCTGCGTACTTTTCAGGGCAGCCAAACCGGCCCCCACCGCCAAGGCGCCCGAGGCCTGGAGAAACTGACGACGATTCGGTAGATGCGGCATTGCGTATTCCCTTCTTCTGGTGTTCTTGTTGCTGAGCAGTCGATCGTGGTTTTTGCATTCGCGGTTGCCGGAGCCCGCCAAACCTGACATCGCAGTTTTCGGTTTCGGACAGCGACAAAGGTCTCTATGGCCCCTTGAAAAATGCATTCTTCCCTCGAAGAGTTCGTGCTCCGTGGACGCCCGAAGCCCTGGAACCGTCTTCCCTCAATGCTTCTCAGTCAAAAATGTCTGCTATGTCTGCGACTGGGCCTGCCTCGAGGCTGAAAAAGCTCGCCTTTTCTCGCCGACGAAGCCAATTGTTCAACAAGCTCGCAATAGGGGCAATCGCGTCAAGCACGTGAGGGTGAGCTTCTCCGGACTTGCCAGAGCCGCGAAGGCGCCCAACATCTCAGGCCCGCTTGCAAGAACAAAATTTGCTGTGGCAAACAGGTGGGAAACCGTGGC
>WGDQ01000255.1 GCA_015493185.1 Planctomycetaceae bacterium | reverse complement strand
ACGAGCTTTGGAATCGCTGGGGTCTGAACCAGCGCGATGCCTTTTTCACCCTCGATGCGCAAGACATCGCCGATCAACAGGCACAAGCCCCAACGGATACGCCCCCTCCGGACAGCACCTTCTGAAGACTGCTGTCTCTGCTTCCCGATGCTCGCACCTCACCCCGTTCGAGCGCATTCGTCGTTGCGAGCAGCGGACAACTCCGACCACAGCGGCGCTACCAACCCCGGTTTTCGAAGACATTCGGGCACGGCCCCGTCGCGCTGCCCGCCAAGGGCCGGCAACATGCTTGCTTTCGCCAACCTCGCCATGAATCGGGAGCGAGCATGAATTTTCGAAAGCGATCGATAGCACGGGTTCCATTTCTCTATCGATTCGCGAGAATGGCGGACGGCTGAATGCTCTTTCGGCCGGCAAATACACCGGCAGCTCGAATCTCGAGGGGCTGCGATCCAAGTCGCTTCGTGTGGCCATCGGCCCGATCATCGTTCCAATCGCAAGGAAATTTAGTGTCATGAGTTCTACGATCGTTGACATCCACGGACGCCAAATTCTCGACAGCCGCGGCAATCCGACCGTCGAAGTCGATGTTCGACTGGCTGATGGCTCTTTTGGCCGAGCCGCCGTGCCCTCGGGCGCGAGCACCGGGGAACACGAAGCGTGGGAGCTGCGCGACGGCGATCCGAAACGCTTCGGCGGCAAAGGCGTAACCCATGCCGTGCGCAACGTGAACGAGCGAATCGCTGAAGAACTGATCGGCATGGACGGCCTCAATCAGCTCGAAATCGACCAGGCCATGCTCGAGCTGGATGGCACGCCCAACAAGAAAGAGCTTGGGGCCAACGCCATTCTGGGGGTTTCCCTCGCGGTGGCGCGAGCGGCCGCCCACTATTGCGAGCTGCCACTGTTCCGCTATCTCGGTGGCCCAAGTGCCAATGTGCTTCCGGCACCGATGATGAACATCGTCAACGGCGGACAACACGCAGACAACGACGTGGACGTTCAGGAATTCATGATCATGCCTTTGGGATTCGGCTGTTTCAGCGAGGCGTTGCGAGCCGGCACCGAAATCTTCCATGCATTGAAAAGCGTGCTCAAAGCGGCCGGGTTGCAAACCGCTGTGGGCGACGAAGGCGGGTTCGCCCCCGACTTGAAGAGCAACGACGAGGCTATGGACCGCATTCTCGAAGCCATCCAGCAGGCAGGTTACAAGGCCGGCAAAGATGTTTACCTGGCACTCGACTTGGCAGCCACTGAATTCTACGACGCGAAGAAAAAGTGCTACTGCATCGGCGGCAAGCAGCTCGACGCAGCGGCCATGATTGACCTATTGGCCGACTGGCACCGCCAATATCCGATTTGTTCGATCGAAGACGGTTGCGCTGAAGACGACTGGGATGGGTGGAAACTGCTGACCGAAAAGCTCGGCGATCGCGTGCAGTTGGTGGGCGACGATCTGTTCGTAACCAACACACAGCGACTGCAACGTGGCATCAACGAGGGCATTGCCAATAGCATTCTGATCAAGGTGAATCAGATTGGTACGCTCAGCGAAACGATCGATGCAGTTCAATTGGCCACGCGCAACGGCTACACCAGTGTTACGAGCCACCGCAGCGGAGAAACCGAAGACACGACGATTGCCGATCTCGCCGTAGCTTTGCGAACCGGACAGATCAAAACCGGCTCGCTCAGCCGAACCGATCGCGTTTGCAAGTACAATCAACTGCTCCGCATCGAAGAGGAGCTAGGCAGCACAGCCGCTTATGGTGGAGAACTGTTCCCGCGCCGCTTTCTCGCTCGCGATTAGCAAAGCAAAACAACACGGCCGGGAAACATCGCTCTCCACATACGGATAACGGCATCAGAGCAGTGTTCCAGCCAGCAACCCCAAAACCGCAGATTCGGTGCGGGCGTCTGGCTGTTCGAGTCGATTCGTCGCAGCCAAGCCATGCCTGACGATGCACCTGGAAAGCGATCTTCCTCACAACGGTGGTCCGAAACCCCTTGGTTCTGGCTGCTGCTGTTCTCCGGCATGGCCCTGCTGGCGCTGGTCGCTGTGAATCCGAAATACCGTCGGCGTCAGGGCCGGCTGATACGCCAGTTCGAGGCCCGCCAGCAACGTGCACCGTCCGCGAGCCACGAGCCAGGAACCTACGATGCAGCGGCCCGCCCAAGCAGGCAGAAGATGGAGGATCGCCAGGAAAGTTCTCCGGCGCAGTCGCCCGGCGAGATCCTCACGGACGAGGCTTCCGACGATGCTGCTACCCGCAGAGAGGAGACTGCCCGGCGGATGGAACGCCGCTCTCAATTAACACCGCTGCTGCTGCTGATCGGGGCCTTATTCGCAGTGGGGGCATTAGCCTTGTTGTATCAACACCGTCGGCGCGTCAGCACTCACGGGACACCAGAAGACGACGGCCCCTCGAGCGATGCCCCGTAGCGCAGCGTGTAGCTGCTTTTCTGCCGTTTCCTTGCCTATTCGATGATTCTGCCTATTCGATGATTCGCGTGCCCCGCGCTGCACCTCAACCGTTAACTTCGGCTATTTCATGACGTGGCTCGTCGAAGACCCAACGCTTATCCTCACGGCCGGTCTGCTGATCGAGCTGCTCCTGGGCGTCGCTTTGTTCCAGACAGGCCGCGGGGCAATTCTCGCCGCGATGGTCGGCGTGCTGCTGGGCGTTGCGGGGCTGCTGATCGTGGAAAGGGTTGTTGTAACCGATCGGGAACGCGTGGCTCAGGTGCTCGATGAAGCGGTCGAGGCCGCGATTGCCGGCGATGTGCAACGGGTGCTCGAAACCCTCTCGCCCAATGCGACCGAGGCCCGCAACCGCCTCGAACGGGTGTTGCAACGCTACGAAGTTCGCGATGTCAAACTTCGGCAAATGCGCATCGTCGTCGAACGGCGTGTCGATCCGCCGCTTGCCGAAGCGACATTCCGCGCCGTCGTCTCGGGCCGCGATCGAGCGGGCCGACTTCCGCGCGAAACCATGGTCGGCCGCGTCACGGTCGAACTACGCCTGGAAAACGGCCAATGGCGCGTCGTCGATTTCGAAACGGCCGAAGGCCCCTAACCGGCCGCCTCGCGGTTTCGACGAGCAGCGATTCGAAAGAAGTCCCGGGGCGAGACTTGCTGCTGGCCTATTGCAGCGCAGCCCGATGCCGTCTGCTCAATCCTGCTCAATACTGTGCGCCGACCTGAATCCACGACTCGTAAACGTTCACTT
>WGDQ01000254.1 GCA_015493185.1 Planctomycetaceae bacterium | reverse complement strand
GCCCAACAAGACCTCGGTTGGCTCTCGCGGGATTGAAAAAGCAAGCATTGAAGAAGCAACAAAACCGGCCACGTTTGCAATATTTGTTGTTTGTTTTCTGACCGGCCGCGTCGGTGCTCGTGAGGGCGTAGGAATAGGAAATCGTAAAGGTCAGGTGAGATACCGGTAAAAGGTTCTCTGGGCGTAGCTTCCCGGCCGTTTTTTTCGTGACTCGGCAAGCGTAAAGACAAACGCGTTCGATCGGCTTCGGAGTATTCGAATACGCGGTCGTTCGCTTTTAGACAACGTTGGTTTACTGAAACCCCCCAGCAGGTAACTCCCGATGTGTGGCATTGTCGGTTATATCGGCCAGCGAAAGGCTGTAGACGTTTTGCTGCCCGGCCTTCGGCGACTCGAGTATCGCGGTTACGACAGTTCGGGCGTGGCCACGCTCAACGGCAACGCAGGCTTCAACGTGACGAAGACTGCTGGTCGCATTGACGATTTGGCGAGCCGCCTGGTGCAGCAACCGGCGGATGGTCGCGTGGGTATTGGCCACACGCGGTGGGCCACACATGGCCCGGCAACCGATGACAACGCGCATCCGCATCTTGGGGGCGACGGCATTGTCGCCGTGGTTCACAATGGCGTGATCGAAAACTTTGCTTCGTTGCGGGAAAAGTTGCAGCAAGAAGGCTATCGTTTCCGCAGCGCAACGGATACAGAAGTGATCGCACACCTGATTGCCAGTTGTCTGGAAAAACAGTCGTCGGCCCCGAGCACGACCGCTTCCAGCAATGGCGATCATGCAGCTACTCAAACCGGCAATACCTACGCTTTACTGGTCAGCGCCGTGCAGGCGGCGTTGTCTCAGCTTCAAGGCACGTATGGTCTGGCTGTGCTTTTTCGCGATTACCCTGATTGCGTGATCGCCGCGCGTTTGGGCAGTCCTCTCGTGGTGGGCGTTGGGTCGGGCGAGCATTTCATCGCGAGTGATACATCGCCGTTGGCCGCCTATACCGACAAGATCGTGTACTTGGCCGACCATGAACTGGCGGTTGTCACCGCCGATTCGCTCCGGGTGATCCATCGCGATGAAGGAATGATCGAACCTACCGTTAGCCTGTTGGATTTCGATGCCGGCGACGTCGAACTCGGTGGCTTTCCCCACTACATGTTGAAGGAGATTTTCGAGCAGCCTGAGGCGTTGCGCAACACGATGCGGGGCCGTTTGTCACGCGACGAGGCCACGGCACACTTCGGTGGCTTGAATCTTACACCGCAGCAGCTTCGCTCGGTCGACCGAATCATTATCACGGCGTGCGGTACGAGCTGGCATTCGGCTCTTGTTGGGGAATACCTTATTGAGGAATTCGCCCGGTTGCCGGTCGAGGTGGAGTATGCCAGCGAGCTTCGGTATCGTAATCCGCCCATGAACGACGGCACGTTGATCTTTACCATTACGCAAAGCGGCGAGACGGCCGACACGCTAGCCGCGCAGCGTGAGATGCAGCGCAAAGGACACCCGGCCCTGGCCATTTGCAACGTTGTTGGTAGCTCGATTGCTCGCGAAGCGGACGGTGGTGTTTACCTGCACGCAGGTCCTGAAATCGGCGTAGCCTCGACCAAGGCGTTCACTTCACAGTGCGTCGCCCTGGTAATGCTCGCTCTGTACTTCGGCCGCATGCGGCATCTGAGTTTCCCGCAAGGGCTTGAAATCATCGAACAGCTCGAAGCCCTACCGGAAAAGGTACAGCAAGCGCTGGCAACCAACGACGAGATCCGTCGGGTAGCCGAGAAGTATTGCCAGGCGAATAACTTCTTATATCTTGGGCGCCAGTACAATTTTCCGACGGCGCTCGAGGGCGCATTGAAACTGAAAGAGATCAGCTATATCCATGCCGAAGGTTATCCGGCGGCAGAGATGAAGCACGGCCCCATCGCCTTGGTTGACGAAAACACGCCTAGTGTGTTCATCGTTCCTCATGGGGCGGTTTACGACAAAGTGATGGCCAACCTGGAAGAGATCAAGGCACGCGGTGGTCCCGTAATCGCGGTCGTCTGCGATGGCGACAAGCGTGTAGCGGCCCTGGCCGACGACGTGATTCACGTTCCGCATGCTCCGGATTATTTGCAACCGATCGTTGCCATTGTGCCGCTCCAGTTATTGGCGTATCACATTGCGGTGCTGCGAGGTTGCGATGTGGACAAACCTCGCAATCTGGCGAAAAGCGTTACGGTCGAGTAAATCGTCTGGCCGCGCTAGGGCCGTACTGTGCTGGACGGCATCACCTTGATTGGCGGTCGTGGTGATCGTACCACAACGTGCGTGTGATGCCGGGACAGTGCGGGGCCGATTGCTTTCTGTAAAATAGCGGCAGGCGATGTTCGCCACGTGACGTTGCCATTGCCATTGGCGGCAAATCGTGTCTCGAAACGCTTGCAACTCTGCGGGCCCGTAGCTCAGCGGTTAGAGCAGGGGACTCATAATCCCTTGGTCGGGGGTTCGAATCCTCCCGGGCCTACTTGTTTATGTCGTTTGCAATCCGGCTGATTGGCGCATTGCTCTGTCGTTGGAAGGAGAGTATGACAAGCTCGATAAGGTCGACCCCTTGGATCCGCCCCTTGGATCCGCAAGTGGCACCTGTCAGAGACCATCAGGCCGATCGAGACCTGCTTGCGACGGTCCCCGTTGAGCGTGGGAAAAGCGAGCGAACATGGGTCGCGCGAGAGATACCATGGCACGCTTGTATTCAGCCCTGAAAGACTACGAGGCACCGACTACTTGGTCGCAAATTCGGCAATACCGGTACATTCGTCGCGCGGCCCGCGCGGCGTCAGAGCGATCCTTCAGCCGGAAAACTTCTCAATACCCGGGAGTCCGAGTATGCTGGTAGTCGTGGCTTTCCACGCTTCCGGCCCGCCGCGACATACTGCCTGATGTGTCTCGATTGATGCTTCGCTGGCAAGCCGCGACCACTCGGAACAACCGAATAACCAAGATTCCGGTCGGAATGTCCGCGCTGGTTCGTGCCTTTGCCGATTTCTCTTCTTCGCTACCCTGCCGTGGCGGAGTTTCGCATGCCGGCCAAGATTCCCTTCAATAAGCCGTTTATCGCGGGAAAAGAGTTGTACTACGTTGCGCAGGCCGTGACGTTGGGCAACATTTCCGGCGACGGCCACTTTACGGAGCAGTGCTGTCGCCTGTTGGAAGAGCAGTTCGGTATTCACCGCGTGTTGCTCACGCCTTCGTGCACGGCGGCCTTGGAGATGGCCGCCATGC
>WGDQ01000253.1 GCA_015493185.1 Planctomycetaceae bacterium | reverse complement strand
GATGTGGGTGGGCGATGTGGTTTGGAAGCGGCGGACGAGAGGGGTTTTGGAATTCCCCAAGAAAAGTTGACAGTGAGTCTGGTTTTAAGGAATGAGTAAAGGGGTGGATTGGCTCTCTCGGAATTCACCAACAAAGGCGGGTTTGAAATCTGCTTCTCTGTCGCCATTGTCGGTCGCCAGGTTCTGGCGAGCGACCGACGAATGGCTCCGACGAAGGCAGATTTCCGACCGCACCCTGTTTTCGAACAGTTGTTCCCTTTCGAATTCATTCGGGCTGACGTAGCCCAAGGCCGAATGGAGGCGAATCGGGTTGTAAAACCGATCGATATAATCCGCGACGGCGCGGGCGGCCTCCTCGTGCGTGTGATATCGGCGGTGATGGACCTCTTCGACTTTGAAGCTTTTGAAGAAACTCTCCATCGGTGCATTGTCATAGGCATTGCCTTTGCGGCTCATGCTCTGGAGGAAGCCGCACTGTTGTAAGCGACGCCGGAAGGCCGAGCTGGCATACTGCGAGCCGCGATCGCTGTGGACCACCAGGCCCGCCGGCGGTTGCCGCAAGGCAATGGCTTGATTGAGGGCTGCCAGCGCCAACTGCGCATCGATCTTGCGGCTGACGGCCCAGCCGACGATCTTCCGGGAGCAAAGGTCCTCCATGGTGCACAGATAGGTGAATCCTTCATCGAGGGGCAAATAAGTGAAATCGGTCAACCACACTTGATTCGGTCGGGACGCGGTAAAACGCTGCTCCAAACGATTGGGAGCGATCGGAAAATCGTGTCCCGAGTCGGTGGTGTGGACACAGCGGCGCGGCGTTCTGCGTGCTCGGATTCCCGCCTGTTTCATCAACTTGGCCACGGTATTGAGGGAGACGCGGATCCCGTTTTGGCGAAGCGTTTGGTGCATGCGGGGGCTGCCGTAATCCTGATGCCGGGGCAAACGATGGATACGTTCGATTTCCTTCACGATCGTTTCTTGCTTGTTTTGGGTTGCCGACTTCGTTCGGCCGAGCCACTGGTAAAAGGCGGATCGAGTGACTTGGAGCACCCGGCAGAGCACCGAAATCGGCCATCGGTTTCGATGCTCGCCGATGAACTTCAACCTCAGCGATTTTCTTTGGCGAAGAAGGCCGTCGCTTTTTTTAAAATGTCGCGTTCCATTTTCAGTTGGCGGTTTTCCTCTCGCAGGCGTTTCAATTCCGCCTCGGCGGAGACCGCGGCTGAGAGCTCGTTTTCCAGCGATCCGTCTTTCAAGAACGCGGCTTTCCAGTTGTGAATGTAAGTGTCACGAATCCCCAATTCGCGCGCAACCTCACGATACGACAAGCCTTGTTCGAGCACCTTCTTGACCGCCGCGAGCTTGAATTCCCGGCTAAACTGTCGACGTCCCAACGTGAACCTCCTTTCCTGTCAGATCATTCTGACATAAGGTGACCCACCGTCCAGTAAACTTGGGGAAGTTCAGATTGACCGATGGCTGGTGCGCGCCGTGAGAAGGGGCGTGCGCTTTGCTTTCGGTGCTGTTTCCGACGAACTCAGCGGGTGGGGACGGTCACGCTTGCCCAAGTCACACCATTTACGCCACATAGGACAACGGAAGGTCGAGGTGAGCCAAAGCATCTCCTCCCGTTTTACGCTGCGTGCCCGTTACGTATTCGACGGGCGGGGGCGCGTGCTGGAAGACGGTTTCGTTTCAGTGGAAGGCGCACTGATCGCGGCCGTTGGAACGGGGGACGAGGTGAGCCCCGTGGCAGATTCGGACCAGATCGATCTGGGCGACGTCGCCATTTTGCCGGGCTTGGTAAATGCGCACACGCACCTCGAGTTCAGTATGCTTTCGGGGCCGCTCGGGCAACCGGGCATCCGACTGGTCGATTGGATTCCGCTGGTGATCGCCCATCGGACAGAGCGCGTGCCGAGTGTCGACGAATCGGTTGCCGTGGGGCTTACTGAAAGTGCGGCCAGTGGAACGACGCTCTTAGGTGAGATTGCGACCGAAGGGTGGTCGGGAGCCCCTTTGAATCAGGCCGCGATCGGCGGTACGGTCTTTTTCGAAGTGATTGGGCTGCTGCCCGAACAACGCGCATTGCGGCTTGAGCAAGCGCGCCAACGTGCCGGATGGCATGGGCTACAGGGTTGGCAGACGGGGCTTTCGCCTCATGCCCCTTATAGCGTAAGTCAGGCCTTGGTAGCCGACTTGGTTGAGTTGGCCGATCGTCGCCGGTTGCCGTTGGCAATGCACCTGGCGGAATCGCCCGAGGAAGTCGAATTGCTGAGAACCGGCCGTGGGCCGTTTCGAGAGTGGCTCGAGTCGATGGGGCTCTGGTCGCCGGATGCGTTGGCGTGCGGAAGTCGGATACTTGATTATCTGCGAATGCTCGCCACCGCACCTCGGGCACTGGTGATTCATGGCAACTATCTCGACGAAGATGAGATTGCCTTCTTGGCCCGGCACTGTCGGACGATGAGCGTAGTTTATTGCCCGAGAACGCATGCGTTCTTTGGGCACGCGCCGCATCCCGTCGAACGACTACTTGCCGTAGGGGCACGCGTGGCTCTTGGCACAGACAGTCGAGCATCGAATCCATCGTTGAGTATGTTGGACGAAATGCGTTTCCTGGCCCGGGCCCGTCCCGGCATTCCGCGCGAGCAAATCGTTCAACTCGCGACTCTTTTTGGGGCAGAAGCATTAGGAGTCGGAGACCGAACGGGTTCGCTCGAAGCGGGAAAACAGGCCGATATGGTGCTAGTGTCGGCTGCGCAAGGGCAACGGTATGATCCGTATTCTGCTGTGCTGGACAGCGACGAACCGGTGATCGCGACGATCCAGTCGGGCCGGTTGGCGTTTGGCGAACTGCCGAATTGCTGAGGTTTTACCGTGCAGACATACGCCCTGCTGATAGCAATGTCCCGATGGCAGGCACAGGCGTTGGAAACAGCTCGATGTGCCGCGTATTGCTGGCCGGCTCGACGGTCGAGGCGCCTATTTCAAGGCTTGTGCCCGGTGGTGTTCGCGCACACGCGGCCGGCTGTCGTGAAATTCGTGGCGAAGTGGCAAGCTGTCGGTAGCAAGCCGTGTTATTGCGCACGCGGGTGTGCACGCTGGTAGGCTTCGCGCAAGGCCGCGGTACTCACATGCGTGTAGATTTGCGTTGTGGTTAGGCTCTTGTGACCTAGCAATTCTTGTACGCTACGGATGTCGGCGCCACGGTCGAGCAAATGCGTAGCGAAGCTGTGTCGTAGCGTGTGAGGCGTTGTTCGAGAATCGAGACCGGTCTGGCGAAGGTATTTCTCCAACATCCGGGCAACGCTGCGCGTTGTGAGTCGTTTTCCGAAACGGTTGACGAACACGGGAGCAGCAGCGTCTTTCTGTTCGCTGGGGGTTAGCGAGCTGGTTGGACTCAACGACGGCGACCTCGACCTGCGCGAAGGCTTGGTAACCGTGCGAGGCAAAGGTCGGCGTGAGCGGCTTGCCCCATTGGGTTCGTTCGCGATCAAGGCGCTACGAGCATGGCTGGCAAAGCGGCGTTTGCACCCCAGCGAACAGAAAGACGCTGCTGCTCCCGTGTTCGTCAACCGTTTCGGAAAACGACTCACAACGCGC
>WGDQ01000252.1 GCA_015493185.1 Planctomycetaceae bacterium | reverse complement strand
GCGACGAGCCACCGCTGCGTCCGCGGCGTCGATAGGCAGCCACCAAACGAGCGGCTTCGAGTTGCAGCGGACACGCGGCGCGGCTGCCTACATTTTGCGGCTGCTTACATTATAGGGCGGTCTGACAAACGCTGCCTGCGGCTGACACGGTGTCTTCGAAATCGCTTCCAGGCCCGAGGTTGTGAGCAGGCGATTCATATCAAGGAGAATGAAGCAGGCCAGTCCTGCTTGGACTGGTCGATGCAAACCCACGACCAGACGGTCGGCTTGCTCGCGATCGAAGCCGGAATCGGATCTTGAAGACATCGTTCTGGGAAAAAGGCCGCCGTGGCCGCTGCCCAAGGTCCGGGAGCATCTGCTACAATGCCGCCTCACGGCTCATAGCCCGTAGCCCAAGATAGCCCAAGGGCACCGCGGGGCGGGCGAATAGACGGCGTGCCGCGTGGGGGGCGACGGGGCCCCGGAAACCGAGGGCGTCGACAAACGGGCGCTTTGCCCGTCTTGCGCCCGAGCGGCAAACGGGCCGGGCTTCGCGACGCAAACGACCCCCGGAAGCCAAAGCACCCATTTGAACGACGAATCAGGCTCTATGAAGCGTTGGGATGTGGTCGCGATCGTGGGCGTCGGACTGATCGGCGGTTCGATCGGGCTGGCCCTTCGCACTCGGCGGTTGGCCCGCCAGGTGGTGGGCATTGGCCGGCGGTCGGCGAGCCTGCGTGTGGCGCGGCAAGTGGGGGCCGTTACGCAAACAACGGTCGACATTCGTCGTGGTGTGGCCCAGGCCGATTTGGTCGTGGTGTGCACACCGGTCGACTGGATCGCCGAACACGTGACCATTGCCGCCGAAGCGTGTCGCCCCGAGGCGGTGATTACCGATGCCGGCAGCATCAAAGGACACATCGTCTCGACCGTGGCTGAGCGACTCGGGCCGCGGGCCCGCTTCGTGGGCAGCCATCCGCTGGCCGGAGGCGAGCAGTCCGGCGCTCGGCAGGCATCGGCGTCGCTATTCGAGGGCCGCGTTGTGGTAACCACGCCCACGCGGCAAACACCGGGCGACGTGGTGGAAACGGTCGAGGCCTTCTGGGGGGCCCTGGGGGCCGAGGTGCTGCGGCTTTCGCCGACGGCGCACGATCGCGTGGTGGCCAGCACAAGCCACGTGCCGCATCTGGTGGCCGCCGCGCTGGCCGATGCGATCCGCAGCGATCAGATGCCCTACTGCGGCACCGGCTGGCGCGATACGACGCGCATTGCGGCGGGCGACCCGGAACTTTGGACGCAGATTCTACTGGGCAATGCCGAAGCGGTGCTCAAGGGGCTCGAACCGTTCGAGCGATCGCTGGCAGCGTTGCGCGAGGCCCTGACCCGGGGCGATCGCGCCGCACTCAAGAAACAACTCACGCGCGCAAAACGGAAACGCGATGCTTTGGGAAATTGACATCCATCCGCGCGAAGGTTGCCCCAACCGCCGCGCCGAGCAGGTGGCCGCCGAAGCGGCCGAGTTGGGATTGGCAACCTCGCTCCACGTCGATGCGGCGCATGGCTACCTGATCGAGGGCGACCTGACGCAGGCCGATGCCGAGCGGCTGGCCCACGAGCTGCTGGCCGATCCGATCGTCGAGCGCGTCGTCGTCGGATCGGTGGACGATGCGCGGCTTGCCCAGGCAGGCCAGCCCGGGGCGCTGTTGATTCACGTGTTGCCCAAGCCGGGCGTGATGGACCCGGTGGCCCAGAGCGCGGTGGAAGCCGCCACCGATGCGGGCTACGACGTGCAGGGCGTGCGCACGCTGACGAAATACTGGATTGCCGGCCTCGAGCCCTCGGGGGTCGATGCCCTTTGTCGCCGCGTGCTGGCCAATGACGCCATCGAGCAGGTGGTGCGGGGGCCTCTGACCATTGAGCGGCTCGACGTGGGCGGCACGTATCGTTTTCAGCTTGTTGAAATCGCACTTTCGCAACTCGACGACGAGGCGCTCGAGCGGCTCAGCCACGAGCGGCAGCTCTACCTGAGTGTGGTCGAAATGCGGACGATTCAGGCGTACTTTCGCGAATTGGGCCGCGAGCCGACCGACATCGAGCTGGAAACCCTCGCGCAAACCTGGAGCGAACATTGCAGCCACAAAACGCTCAAGGGGCGCATGCGCTATCGCGATCCTTCCGGCACGTTGCAGTTCGAAAACATGCTGAAGGAAACGATTTTCGCCGCCACGCAAACCGTGCGACGCAACCTGGGCGACGAAGACTGGTGCGTGAGCGTATTTGAAGACAACGCCGGCGTGGTGCGGTTTCTGCCCGAGTATCATGCCGTGTTCAAGGTGGAAACGCACAACCACCCGTCGGCCATCGAACCCTATGGCGGGGCCAACACGGGCATTGGCGGCGTGATCCGCGATCCGCTGGGAACCGGTTTGGGGGCCAAGCCGGTGTGCAACACCGACGTTTTCTGCTTCGCATCGCCCGAAGTGCCGGCCGACGAGTTGCCTCCCGGCGTGCTGCACCCGCGGCGGGTGATCAAGGGCGTGGTGGCCGGCGTACGCGATTACGGCAACCGGATGGGCATTCCCACGGTGAACGGCGCGCTGTATTTCGACCGGCGCTACCTTGGCAATCCGCTGGTGTATTGCGGCAATGCCGGCTTGCTGCCAGTTGAGCGCACGCGCAAGGCCCCGCAACCGGGCGACCACATTGTGGCCGTTGGCGGACGCACCGGACGCGACGGCATTCATGGGGCCACTTTCAGTTCGGCCGAATTGCACTCGGCCAGCGAAGAAATTTCGGGCGGGGCCGTGCAAATCGGCAACGCGATTACCGAAAAGAAAGTGGTCGACGTGCTGTTGCAAGCCCGCGACCGAAACCTGTATCACGCCATCACCGACTGCGGCGCCGGCGGCTTTTCCAGCGCGGTGGGCGAGATGGCGGCCGACATCGGCGCCGAGGTCTGGCTCGATCGCGCGCCGCTGAAATACTCGGGACTTTCCTATACCGAAATCTGGATCTCCGAGGCCCAAGAGCGGATGGTGCTGGCCGTGGGCCCCGATCAGTGGGAAGCCTTTTCGGCGCTGTGCCGCTCGGAAGATGTCGAGGCCACGATCATCGGTCGCTTCGAGCCGAGCGGTCGGCTGCGGCTCTATTACGAAGAGCACCGCGTGGGCGATCTGGACATGCAGTTTTTGCACCACGGCCAGCCGCCGGTGGTGCGCGAGGCGGTTTATGAACCACGGCCGCCACAACCGCTCCAGCGGCCCAACAAGGCCCCTTCGCCCGAGCGACACGCGGAGAGCCTGCTGAAAATTCTCGGCTCGCTCAATGTGGCGAGCAAGGAGTGGGTCATCCGCCAATACGATCACGAAGTGCAGGGTGGCAGCGTGATCAAGCCGCTGGTGGGTGTTGAAAACGATGGCCCGAGCGACGCGGCCGTGGTGCGGCCCGTATTGCATTCGCCCCGCGGGCTGGTGCTGGCCTGCGGCATGAACCCGCACTACGGCGATTTCGACACGTATCACATGGCGGCCAGCGCAATCGACGAGGCGATTCGCAATTGCGTGGCCGTGGGCGCAGACCCGCGCCGCATCGCGCTGCTCGACAATTTTTGCTGGGGCAACACCGATCGGCCCGAAGTGCTTGGCTCGTTGGTTCGCGCCGCGCTGGCTTGCCGCGATTTGTCGGTGGCGCTCGGCACGCCTTTTATCAGCGGCAAAGACAGCCTGAACAACGAATTCCGCTACACCGACGCGGAGGGCCGCGAACAAACGATCTCGATCCCTCCGTCGTTGCTGATCAGCGCCCTGGGACAAATCGACGACGTGCGCCGCGCGGTGAGCATGGATCTCAAACGGCCCGGCAACCTGATCTATCTCGTCGGACAAACGCACGACGAACTCGGCGGTTCGCACTTCGCGCTGGTCGAAGGGCTCGCGGGCGGTCGCGTGCCGCAAGTCGATTCGGCATTGGCCCGCCGGGTGTTTGCCGCCGTACACCGTGCCATTGCGGGTGGCGCCGTCGTGGCGTGCCACGATTTGAGCGAGGGCGGACTGGCCACGGCGGCGGCCGAAATGGCCTTTGCCGGTGGTTTGGGCGCCAAGCTGTTTCTGGAAAACGTGCCGCACGACGTCGAGGCCGCATCGAGCGACGAGCTGGCCACGGTGCTGCTTTTCAGCGAATCGAACACACGTTTTCTGTGCGAAGTGCCCAACGGACAAAAGGCTGCTTTCGAACAAGCCGTGGCCGAAGTGCCTCATGCATTGCTTGGGCTGGTGATGCCCGAACCGCATCTACGCGTGTTCGGTATCGGTGCGGGGGCCGGCGCCCCACCCGCAGAGCTGCACCACGACACATCGGCACCACTGATGCTCGAAGCCGAACTGACCGCCTTGAAG
>WGDQ01000251.1 GCA_015493185.1 Planctomycetaceae bacterium | reverse complement strand
TGCCGAGCACCACTTCGATGGCATCGCCCAGAATGTTGACCATCGAGTCGATCTGCGATTCGGAAACAATGAATGGCGGCGCGATGTTGTATACGTCGCCCCTCAAACGTGTGAACATACCCCGCTTTTGTGTTTCCTCGTGAACGCGTGGGCCGACTTTTTCCTCCGGCGGAAATTCGGCTTTTGTCTGCTTGTCGGCCACCAGCTCAACGGCCACCATCAGCCCCTGCCCGCGAACATCGCCCACATGCGGATGCGACAGCAACGTGCGGGCCTGCTGAAGAAGGTACTCGCCCATGCGACCGGCCCGTTCGACAAGCCCCTCTTCTTCGATGATTTGCAGGTTGCGCAGGGCCACGGCACAACCGACCGGATGCCCGGAGTAGGTGAAGGCGTGCATCCAGGCCCCTTCGCCTGCGTCGATGGCCTCGGCAATCTGCTGGTTTACGCCCATGCCGCCCAACGGGAAATAGCCGCTGGTTACGGCCTTGGCAAAACAGACGATGTCCGGTTCGATGCCATAGCGCGAAAGCCCGAACCATTGTCCGGTGCGTCCGAAACCGGTAATCACTTCGTCCGCGATGAGCAAGACGTCGTAGCGATCGCAAATCTCGCGGATGCGGGGCCAATAGTCGTCGGGCGGCACGATCACGCCGCCGGCGCCCTGCACCGGCTCGCCGAAAAAAGCAGCGACCGTTTCGGGCCCTTCGCGAACAATGGCCTCTTCCAGAAGATCGGCGGCCATTTGTCCCGGTGTTCGCGGGTCGTTCGGACCGGCCGAAGCCGGCGGCTGGAAACGGTAAGGGTACGGGCTCTCGATGTGCAGAAAGCCGGGCGTGCGGGGCTCGAACATCGGCCAGTAGCTTTCGATTCCCGTGGCCGACATCGCGGCCAGTGTCACGCCGTGATAGCCCCAACGTCGACTGATCACCTTGTACTTGCCCTGGTAGCCCTGCTGTTTCCAGTAGTAGCGGGCCGTTTTAAAGGCCGACTCGTTCGATTCGGCCCCCCCCGAGGTGAAAAAGAACCGCTGAACGCTCGGGTAGCAAAGCTCGGCAATCCGTTCACCCAATTCGATCGCCCGCAAATTGGTGCTGCCCGTGTAGGCCGAGGCATAAGCCAGTTCGTTCATCTGGCGCGCCGCCGCCTCGGCCAGTTCGTGCCGACCGTGTCCGACAACTACGTTCCACAGGCCCGAAAGGGCATCGTAGTAGCGCTTGCCGGTATGGTCTTGAATCATCACGCCTTCGCCACGCACCCACACATGGGCGTGCTCCTGCAAGGCGCGGTTGTGCAGGGCATGAATCAAGTGGGCCTGGTCACGGGCAGGTTCGCTAGCCATCGGAACAACACCCCCTCGAGGAGGCGATGCAAAAAGGGGAAATAAAGAAACCAAAAAGCGACTTCGTCGGGCAACCGGCTTCCCGCCGCACCGTGCATGACCGGCCTATTCAACAACAATGGGGCGGCAAACGGTCAGCGGAAAGGCAGCAAGAACGCTCGATTCTACTCACCGCATCCCGTCAAACCAATGATGCGGCCGACTGCGGGCCCCGCTCTGTTGCTGCGGCCGCGGGGCCTCCGACGTTCGTGCCTCGCCCTTGCGCGGCAACGGCACCGACACCCCAGTGACGCCACCCGCATCGCGGGGCCGGCAAGTCGCTCACAAGAATTGCTTGCCACACGTCGCGGCCTCGAAATGTTTCGGCCTTCACGCGGCAAAGGCTACGCTGCCGCACGGGGCCTGACAGCCGGCGAAGGCGCCGCCGTTTCCAGCCAGCTAGCCACAGCAGCTAGCCAGCGGCGGGATAGAAACCGGCGCGGCAGCAATTTGGCTCGAACGGCGCACGCGAATCGTAGGACGCAGCGAGCTGGCTTGGCTCTGGTTCTTCTCGGTCCGGCCCATCGCGACCGAGGAGGGAAGTCGAGCATCCGCCAAACCACGCGATTGAAACATGGAAAAAAGCGTGGGTCGACGAATAGCCAAATAGAAGAAGAGTCGCGCGGACGGGTAACTTTCGCGGCGATGCGCGACGCGCCGATCGGTGAGCGGCTCGACAGCAGCCCGCGCGTCGCGCCGAGCTCGAAGGGGTGTATCAAGCTTCAAGGCACGACGCGCGGCAAAACTGCTGCCCACGGGAGGGGATGGGAGCTGTC